>NZ_JAMXSG010000179.1:0-12080 GCF_024124365.1 Pseudonocardia sp. McavD-2-B | reverse complement strand
GCTTGGCCGAGGCCCGCAGCGCGGCGAGCGCGGCGACCCCGGCGGCGTCGAGCGGGGCACCGGTGTTGGCGACGCGCAGCTCTCCGTCCACCACGACGGCCCGGACCCGGCCGGGCAGGTCCGCGGCGAGCGCGGCGTCGGCGGCGTTCTGGAGCAGCTCGGCGACCCAGGTGTCGGCGTACCCGCCGCGGCGCAGGTCGTCCTCGGCGTTGACGTCCTCACGGAACCGGGTCGGCGACGACGACCAGGCCGCCAGGACCCCGTCCCGCAGCGCCGCCGTGCCGAACGGGTCGGTGCCGTCCGCGACGCCGGGAGGGCTCAGGACCCGACCGGCTCGAGGTCGACGCCGTCGTCGTAGACCAGGGCCGAGACGTGGACCGGGGAGCCGGGCTGCTCGGCGACCGAGGAGTGCGCGCCGCAGCCGAAGCCGACGGCGACGACCTGGGCGTCGGCCGGGGAGGAGCCGTTCGCGCAGACCCCGAACACGCCCTGCAGCGACCCGGCGAGCGGCACCAGGAACCCGCAGGTCCCGCAGGACGCGGGGGCGGACCGGGCGAGGTCGGCGGCCGGGCCGCGCTCCCCGTCCTGCCAGCGCTCGGCGGCGGCGATGCGGCCCTCGAACGACAGCACCCGCTCGCGGCCGAGGCCGACCTCGCGGGCCAGCGCGTCGACGGCCGGGTCCCCGGAGTCGACGTAGCCCGGTACCAGGCGGGGGTCGTCGGCCGGGGTGGGCAGCAGGTCGCCGGGCTTGAGGTCACCGGGGCGCACGCGCTGGTCCCACGGCACCCAGTCGGGCGCGACGAGCGCGGTCGAGCCGGGCAGCAGCACCGACTCCGAGACCGTCACCGGCCCGTCACCGGCCGCGGCGGCGACGGTGACCGCCCACCGCCAGCCGCGGTAGCCGGGCAGGTGTGCGGCGAAGGAATGGGTGACCGAGCCGTCGTCCTCGGCGGTCGTGCCCAGGTGCGCGCCGACGGCGGCCACGGCCGCCTCGTCACCCAGCTCGTCGGCCGCCTCCTCGACGGCCGCGGCCCGCGCCTCGTCCACCGCGTCGAACAGGTGGGACGGCGCGGGTGTCACCCGGGGCTGCGGCGTCTCCGCCCGCTCGTCACCGGAGTCGCCGACCTCGACACCCACCTCACCAGTGCTCACCTCACCAGTGTGCCACCCGTGCCCGGGCATCCTGGGCGGGTGCCCGCCCGAGCGCTGCTCCGCCGCCCCTCCGTGACGGGGCTGCTCCCCCTCCTGCTGGCCCTGGCGGCCTGCGGGGCCGCGGCCCCGGCGACGGGGCTGCCCGCCCCGGGCCCCGTTCCGGTGGTCCGTCCGCAGGTCCTCGCCGAGGTCCCGCACGACCCGCAGGCGTTCACCCAGGGCCTGGAGCTGCGCGACGGGACCCTCTACGAGGGGACCGGCCGGGTGGGGCGCTCGCAGCTGCGCGCGCTGGACCCGGCGACGGGCGCGGTGCGGGCGGCGAGCCCGCTGCCGCCGGCGTACTTCGGGGAGGGCATCACCGTCGTCGGGGACCGGATCTGGCAGCTGACCTGGCAGGACGGGGTGGCGGTCGAGTGGGACCGGGCGACGCTGCGGCCGCTGCGCGAGGTGCCCGTCGACGGCGAGGGCTGGGGGCTGTGCCTGCTGGGCGACCGCGTGGTGCGCTCGGACGGCACCGACCGGCTGTTCTTCCACGACCCGGCCGACCTGGCGGGGACCGGCTCGGTGGCCGTCACCCTGGACGGCGCCCCGGTGAGCCGGCTCAACGAGCTGGAGTGCGTCGGTGACCGGGTGTGGGCCAACGTCTGGCAGACCGACGACCTGGTGCGGATCGACCCGTCGACCGGGGTGGTCGACGCCGTCGTCGACGCGACCGGGCTGCTGCCGGCCGGGCAGCGGGCCGGGGCCGACGTGCTCAACGGCATCGCCCACGTCGACGGCGACGAGTACCTGCTCACCGGAAAGCTGTGGCCGGCGACGTTCCGGGTGCGGCTCCCGGTGCCCCCGGCCTGACCGGCGCTGCGCCGGGCGGGTGACACCACCCGGCGGGATCGCCGGAACCGTCGGTGCCCGCCTGCACAATGACCGCGTGGCACCGAACCCGTTCCGCAGCCGCCGCCGGGCGGCCGGGTCGAGACGTGGCCCGGCCCCGCGCACCACCCCGATCACCACCCCGATCGCCTCGGACCCGGCGCTGCGCCGTGCGCGCTCCGCCGGTGCCGCCACCGACGAGCTGCCCCGCCCCGGCCCGGCCACAGTCCCCCGCAGGCTGACGGTCACCCGGGTCGCCGTGCACCGCACCCGCGAGCTGGGCGGGCGCGCGGTCGCGCTGTTCCGGCGCGCCGCGACCGCCGACGGCGCCGACCGGTCCGGGCTGACGGCGCTCACCTACGCCACGATGCTGACCTACGCGCTCGACGCGGCGGTCGCCGTCGCGCTGGCGAACACCTTGTTCTTCGCGGCGGCGACGGCGGAGTCCACCGCGAACGTGGCGCTCTACCTGGCGATCACCGTCGCGCCGTTCGCGCTGGTGGCGCCGGTGATCGGTCCCGCGCTGGACCGGTTGCAGCGGGGCAGGCGGATCGCGATGGCGGTGTCCTGTGCCGGCCGCGCGGTGCTCGCCGTGGTGCTCGTGTTCCACCTCGACGACTGGCTGCTCTACCCGGCCGCGCTGGGGATCATGGTGCTGTCCAAGTCGTTCCTGGTGCTCAAGGCGGCCGTGACCCCGCGGGTGCTGCCGTCGACGATCACCCTGGCGACGACGAACTCCCGGCTCACGACGTTCGGGATGGCCGCGGGCGGGGTCGCCGGGGCCGTCGCGGGCGGGGCGGCGCTGGCCGTCGGCGGGGCCGGGCCGTTGTGGTGGACGGCGGTGCTCGGCGTCGCCGGTGCCGTGCTCTGCCTGCGGATCCCCCGCCGGGTCGAGTCCACCGCGGGCGAGGTGACCGCGGCGGTGCCCGCCACCCGGCCGGGCAAGCGCCGGTCCCGCGCCCCCGCGACGCGGGCGGTGCTCGTCGCGCTGTGGGGCACGAGCACGGTGCGGGTGCTGACCGGGTTCCTCACGCTGTTCGTCGCGTTCGTGGTGAAGGCCGGGGCCGAGCAGTCCCCCGACGGCGATCCCGCCGGCCAGCTGGTGGTGATCGGGATGGTCGGCGCGGCCGCCGGCGTCGGGCTGTTCGCCGGCAACGCGGTGGGGGCACGCAGCCGCTTCTCCCGGGTCGAGCCGGTGGTGCTCGCGGCGGCCGCGGCGGCCGTGCTCGCCGCGGCGGCGGTGGCGCTGCTGCCGGGCGTCCCGACGGCGGTGGTCGCGGCCCTGGTCGCGTCGACGGCGAGCGCGCTGGCGAAGGTCTGCCTCGACGCGGTGGTGCAGCGCGACCTGCCCGAGGACGCGCGGGCGTCCGCGTTCGGGCGGTCGGAGACGGTCCTGCAGCTGGCCTGGGTGCTGGGCGGCGCGATCGGGGTGCTCGCCCCGCACGACACCTTCCGGACCGGGTTCGTGATCGTGACCGGGGTGGTGGCGGTGTTCGCACTGCAGGCCGCGCTGGTGCGCCGCGGCACCTCGCTGGTGCCCGGCCTGGGGCCGCGCCCGGCCGTCGCCCGCTGAGGGCCCACCCGCGCGCCGGGCCCGGATCCGTACGCTGGTCGGCGTGATCACCCGCCCCCGACCGCGCCCCCGCCGGTCCGCCGGCGTGCTGGCCGGGACCCTGGCCGCGGCCGCCCTCGTCCTCGCCGGGTGCGGCGGCGAGGCCCCGACGGTGACGTTCGACGTCGGCGGCACCTCGCTGACCGCCGCGCCCACCCAGTTCTGCGACACCAGCCTGCAGAACTGCCAGGACGCCCCGAACGCCCGGGTGACCGCGCAGGTCCCGCCCGGGACGGAGGTCCGCATCACGGTGCCCGAGGAGGTCTCCTCCGCGCCCTGGCAGGTCGCCTACGCGTTCACCCGAGGCACCGACCCGACCCCGGTCCAGCAGCGCAGCGCGATCGCCGCGCCGGACACCCGCACCGACTTCACGCTGTCCCTGCCCGAGCCGGGCGACCGGCTCGTGACCGCGCAGGTGCAGGTGTTCGGGGCGCCGCCGTCGATCGACCCGGCGAGCACCGACATCCAGTTCCCGGTCCGGGCGACCTGGGTGCTGGTCGGCGAGCAGGGCTGAGCGGGCGCGACCCGGGATCTCAGCGGCCCGCGCCGAGCAGCCGGGCCAGCGCGGCGTCGGAGTCGGCCTGCGCGTGGCGGTCGTGGGTCGAGGAGAACACCAGCAGCTCGTCGGCGCCGGTGCGGGCCACGAGGTCGTCGAGCCGCTCGGCGACGGTGTCGGGGTCGCCGGCGATCGCGTTCGCCAGCGCCCGGTCCACGGTCTCGCGCTGGCGCCGGGTCGTCACGCGGTGCGGGTCCGGCGGCTCCAGCGGCGGGAACTCCCCGGTGGTGCGGGCCGCGGCGTGCGCCCACGCCTCGGACAGCGCCAGCTGCGGGTCCCCGACGAGCACGTCGGCGGACACCACCAGGTGCGCCGCGTCCCCGGCCCGCTCGCGGTAGTCCGCCAGCGCCGCCGGGTCGTCGAGTACCGGGCCGCCGACGACGGCCGGCAGCCCCAGGTCCCCGGCCAGCCGCAGTCCCGCGCCGGTGGCGAGCAGGAACAGGGGGACGGCGTGCTCCAGCCGCGGCCGGGCCGTCACCGGGCCGCTGCCGTCGAGGAAGGAGCGGAGCTCGTCGAGGGCGGCACGGAACTGCGCGTCGTCGGCCCCGCCGGCGCGCAGGGCGCGGCGGACCGGCTCGGTGAACCCGGGCGAGCGGCCGATACCCAGGTCGATCCGCCCGGGGTGCAGCGCCTCCAGCAGCGCCACCTGCTCCGCGACGACGAGCGGCTGGTGGTTGGGCAACATGATCCCGCCCGAACCGACCCGGATCCGCGAGGTCGCCGCGCCCACCGCGGCCATCAGGACCGGCGGGCTGCCCGACGCGATCCCGGGCACGGCGTGGTGCTCGGCCACCCAGAACCGGTGGTAGCCGAGCTGCTCGGCGCGGACGGCCCGCGCCACCGTGCCACGGACCGCGGCGGCGTCGGGCTCCCCGGCCCGCGTCCGCGAGCGGTCCAACATCGACAGGCGCACACCCGTGCCAACACCGCCCGAACCCGCCACCATTCCGCCGCTCGTGCGGCACCCCGCGACACCCCGCGGCGCCCCACGCACGCGTCGCCACGCACCGTGCCGGGTCGCCACGTACGCCCGCGGGGGCGGCGGGACGGCGGGTCAGCCGTCCAGGTCGCGGGCGACGGCCCGCACGACCTCGGCGGCCAGCTTGCAGGTCTTGCGGTCCGGGTAGCGCCCGTGCCGCAACGCCGGCTGGATCTTGTTCTCCAGCAGACCCATCATGTCCTCGATCAGACCGTGCAGCTCCTCGGCGGGGCGGCGCGCGTTCTCCACCGCGGACGCCTGCTTCTCGACGATGCGCACGGAGAGCGCCTGCGGCCCGCGACGGCCCTCGGCCATCCCGAACTCGACCCGCTGGCCGGACTTGAGCGCCTCCACGCCGGACGGCAGCGCCGCCTTGCGCACGTAGACGTCCTCACCGCCGTCCTGGGAGAGGAAGCCGAAGCCCTTCTCCGCGTCGTACCACTTCACCCTGCCGGTGGGCACCGTCGTCCTCGATTCCTGCTTGCTGTGTTGCTGCGTGCACGACAAACGCGCCCGGGCTCGCCGGACGCGCCGTCACCGATGGTACGCCTGGGACCCGTCCGGGGGTCAGGCGTTTCGGACGTTCGCCGCACCCTCCAGGTCCAGCAGCCCGACCGACTTCTCCCGCATCTCGACCTTGCGGACCTTGCCGGTGACCGTCATCGGGAACTCGTCGACGACGAGCACGTAGCGCGGGATCTTGTAGTGCGCCAGCTTCCCGGTGGCGAACTCGCGCAGCGTGTCGGCGGTCAGGGGCGCGGCGCCCTCGCGCAGCACCACCCAGGCGCAGAGCTCCTCGCCGTAGCGCTCGTCGGGGACACCGATGACCTGGGCGTCGACGACGTCGGGGTGGGTGTAGAGGAACTCCTCGATCTCGCGCGGGTACACGTTCTCGCCGCCGCGGATGACCATGTCCTTGATCCGGCCGGTGATGTTGAGGTAGCCCTCGTCGTCCATCACGGCGAGGTCGCCGGTGTGCATCCAGCGGGCGCGGTCGATGACCTCGGCGGTCTTCTCCGGCTGCTCCCAGTAGCCCAGCATCACCGAGTAGCCGCGGGTGCACAGCTCGCCCGGCTCGCCGCGCGGCAGCGTCCGGCCGGTCTCCGGGTCGACGACCTTGACCTCCAGGTGCGGGTGCACCCGCCCGACCGTGGACACCCGGCGCTCGACGGAGTCGTCGGCGCGGGTCTGGGTGGACACCGGGCTGGTCTCGGTCATGCCGTAGGCGATGGTCACCTCGGTCATGCCCATCCGGTCGACGACCTGCTTCATCACCTCGACCGGGCACGGCGAGCCGGCCATGATCCCGGTGCGCAGGCTGGACAGGTCGTAGTCGCCGAAGCCGGGGTCGTTCAGCTCGGCGATGAACATCGTCGGCACCCCGTAGAGCGAGGTGCAGCGCTCCTGCTGCACGGCGTGCAGGGTCGCCTTCGGGTCGAAGCCCTGCGCCGGGATGACCATCGTCGCGCCGCTGGTGGAGCAGGCGAGGTTGCCCATGACCATGCCGAAGCAGTGGTAGAAGGGCACCGGGATGCAGACCCGGTCGGCCTCGGTGTACCCGCAGGTCCGGCCGACGTAGTAGCCGTTGTTGAGGATGTTGTGGTGCGACAGCGTCGCGCCCTTCGGGAACCCGGTCGTCCCGGACGTGTACTGGATGTTGATCGGGTCGTCGGCCGTCAGCGACGCCTGCACCTGCGCCAGCTCGTCGCGGCGGGAGGCGTCGCCCGCGGCCAGCGCGTCCCACTCGGGGGAGCCGGTGATCACGACGCGCTGCAGGGCGGGGCAGTTCGCCCGGACCTCGGCGATCATCTTCTCGTAGTCGGAGGTCTTGAACGACGACGCCGACACCAGCGTCGAGATCCCGGCCTGCTTGAGCACGAACTCCAGCTCGTGGGTCCGGTAGGACGGGTTGATGTTGACCAGGACGACGCCGATCTTGGCCGTCGCGAACTGGGTCAGCGTCCACTCCGCGGTGTTCGGCGACCAGATACCGACCCGGTCCCCCACGGTGAGACCGGCGGCGAGCAGCCCGGTGGCCAGGTCGTCGACGGCGTTCTGCAGCTCGCGGTAGGTCCAGCGGCGTCCGGTCTGCACCTCGACGAGCGCGTCGTTGTCGGGGACGCGGGCGACGGTGCGGTCGAGGTCGTCACCGATGGTGTCGCCGAGCAACGGCGTGTCCGAGGTCCCGGACGCGTAGGACGGGACGGCGGGGGTTGCGGCGGCTGAGGTCACGACGTCGTACTCCTCGGGCGGTTCGGTGCGGGTCGTCACATCCTCGCCCCCGGACGACGCGGTTGCCAACACCCGTCGGTCAGGACGAGGACAGGCGCCGCCGCCCCGAGTCGGCGACCTTCGCCGCCCCGCGCCGCGCCCCGTGGGCCGCGCGGCGCAACGGCCGCGGCGACGGCTCGGGCCACGGACCGACCGGCACCAGCACCCGTTCGGCCGGGGCGAACCCGGCGGGGTAGCCGGGCACCCGCCAGGTCCCGGCCGGTGCATCCGGTGGCAGCCATTCCGGGCGCCACATGCCCAGCGCGAGGTCCAGATCGGCCAGCCGGGGCGCGAGCTCGTCGGTCAGCTCGGTGCGCAGGTGCTCGGCCCACAGCCGTACCCGCAGGTCGCGCACCTGGTCGCCGGTGGTGACGAACGCCGTCGAGAGCTCGGTGTCGGTGCCGCGCATCGAGCGGGAGAAGAAGTTGGCCGACCCGATGGAGGCGAAGACGTCGTCGACCAGCGCCAGCTTGGTGTGGACGGTGAGGTCCTCGATCCGGTGCATGATCACGTTGCCGCGGTCGCCCGGGTCGAGCTGGTCGATCACGCCACGCTGGACGTCGCCGGTGACGCGGCGGCGGAACTTGTTCACCCCGGCGTCGACCGGGTCCTTGCGCCCCGAGCACACGAGCACGACCTTCACCCCGCGGGCGGCGGCGTCGCGCAGCAACCCGTAGAGCCGGAACGCCCGGCGGCCGCCCGGGACCTCGAAGAAGTACTGGTCCTCCAGGTAGACGTAGCGGCGCGCACCGCGGATCGCGGTGGACAGCGTGTGGAAGACCTCCTGGGTGCCGTTGCGGGGCAGCACCGTCCAGTGCCGCCGGTAGAGCATCCCGAAGTGGTCGATCTTCCACGGCCGCAGCGAGCGCAGCACCTGCACCGCGGTGCCCGGGGCGGACCGCGGCGGGGCGGGCGGCGACGGCGGCAGGTCGTGCCGGAACGGCTCGGGGTTCATCGGCTCCCAGTCGGTGGGGGTGACCATGAACCGGCGCGGCGGCAGCGTCGCGGCCTCGGTCCACCGGCCCCGGTACACCTCCCACACCCGGGCCGCGCCGGGCCCGTGCAGCGCGGCGGCGCCGTCGTGCCAGCCCCAGCGCTCCTCGCCGATCGAGAGCCGGTCGTGCGGCTCGGCATCGAACCGGTTGGCCGACAGGTCCAGCCCGCCGACGAACGCGGTCAGCTCCCCGCCGACGTGGGCGAGCACCACCTTCTGGTGGTGGCAGCCGATGCCCGAGCCGGACCAGTCCAGCAGCACCCGCCCGGCGAGCTGCGGGCGGCGGCGCAGCTCCAGCGCGGCGAACGCGTTGGCCCGGAACGGGCCGATCGCCACGCCGGGCACCGATCCGGAGAACAGCGCCGCGGTGAGCAGCACCCGCACGTCCACGCCGGCGTCGACCAGACGGGCGAAACGGTCGGCGAGGGCCTCGTAGCCGTCCTCGTCCGGGTCGAGACCGTTCAGATCCATGTCCGGTTCCAGGTTCAGGCCGGTGACCAGCACCGTGTCCCCCGGCCCGGCCCGGTCGAACAGCGCGCGCAGCCGGGCGAAGTAGTCGACGCCGTCGACGATCGGCTCCCACCCGGTGTCCTCGACGAACGTGGGGCAGTCCGGGGTGGCGGGGGCCAGGTAGCGACGGGTCAGCGACGCCAGGTCGGCGGGCGGGGAGCCGGGCATGCCCGGACGCTATCCGGCGCGTCGGGGGTCGCGCCTACTCTGCGGGCATGGCACGTCCGGGAACGCTGGACCGGGTCTCCGCGGCCGTCGCGGCGGCGGGCGCGGTGGTGGTCGGCGGCTGGTTCGTCGTGACCGGGGTGCAGATCGAGATGGTGGGGGCGCCGGGCCGGGGACCACTGGACCGTGCGTTCCCGTTCCTGCTGGCCGCGACCGCGGTCGCGGTGTTCGGGCTGATGGCGTGGCGCTCGTGGCGGGCGGCGGACCGCGCGGACGCGGCCGCACCCCCGGTCCCGGCGCCGGTGGTGCTGCCGACGCCGCTGCCCGGGGCGCCGACGACCCCGGCGTCACCCGTCGCGGTGCGGGTCGTCCCGGACCTGTCGGCCGAGGGCCGGGACCGGCTGGCGCACACGGTCGCGGTACTCGAGCGCGCGGGGGTGCTGCCGTCCGGCGTCGTCGAGCCCGATGCGCTGGCCGGCGGGGTCGCCGACCACGGCGAGCCGGTCACGACCGGGGCCGTGCTCGGCGCGCTGGGCGAGGCCGGACCGGACGGCTGGGACGCGTTGCTGGCCCTCCTCCCGACCTGGGCCGAGCAGGACCCCGCCGAGCACGCCGCCGCGCTCGACCGGCTCGCCGGCCCGGACCACCGGGTCGCCGTCGCCGGAGCGTCGGTCGAGGTGGACGGCACGGTCGTCGCGGTCGTGACCACCGGCCACCCGAAGGCCCTCGACCCCGGCCCGCTCGCCGCCGCCGCCCGTGCCCTGCGCGACCGCGGCGCGCCTCGGATCGCCTGGCTGTGGACCGACCAGGTGCTGTGGCTCGCGACGCCGTCGGTGTCGCCCGCCGAGCTGAACGACCTGCTCGACCAGCCCGTGTACGAGCTGTGGGAGTGGGCCGACGAGGCCCGGGCCTAGAGCCCGCCGGTCTGCAGCAGCCGGTTCGGGGTACCGCCGGTGCCGCCGCCGTCGATCTTCCCCGGCACCGCGTTGTCGACGATCCACTTCTTGACGGTGGTGGCCGGCGCGTCGCCGCGGGTCTGCTTGTACAGCGCCGCCACCCCGGCCGCGAAGGGCGCGGCCATCGAGGTCCCGCTGTAGGAGGCGGTGCCGCCCCCGGGGACCGGCGCGACGATCCGGGTGCCCGGCGCGTAGAGCGAGACGCAACGACCGGTCGAGGAGTTCGACGAGCGCTTGTCGTCGATCGTCGAGTTCGCGACGACCAGCACGTCACCGATCGCTCGGGGCAGCGCGGTGCAGTCGTCGCCGCCGGTGTTGCCGGCCGACGAGGCCGCGAACACCCCGGAGTCGATCATGCGCTGCACGGCCTGCTGGAGCATCGGCGAGCCGCCGTAGCTCCACGACATCACCGCGACCGCGGGACCGCGCTTGTTCTTCGTCACCCAGTCCAGACCGGAGATCAGCGACGACAGCGTCCCGGTGCCGTTGCAGTCGAGCACCTTCACGGCGCGCACGGTCGCGCCCGGGGCCACGCCGTAGTCCTTCGACGCGGCGATCCCGGCGACGACGGTGCCGTGCCCGTCGCAGTCGGTGTCGGTCCGGTCGATCGTGTTGAGCTCGAGCCCGGCCCGGCCGCCGAACTGCGGGTGGCTCGCGTCGACGCCGGTGTCGAGGACGAACACGTCCACCCCGGCGCCGGTCGCGGTGTGCCGGTACTGCCCGTCCAGCGGCAGGTTCGGCTGGTCGATGCGGTCGAGCCCCCAGTTGCCCGGCGCCTGCTCGGCACCCGCGGGCGGGCCGACCGGCGCGTCCTGGTGGGCGGCCTGCGGGTCGAGCGGGGAGATCGTGCGGTCCTCCTCCACCCCGACGACGCCGGGCCGGTCGCGCAGCTCGGTCGCCTGGGCGGGGGTGAGGTCCGCGGCGAAGCCGTGCACCACGCTGTCGAAGGTGACCTTCGGCTCGACGCCGACGGACTCCGCGGCGGCCCGCGTCTGCCCGTCGGTCGCCGTCTGCACCAGGTACCCGGCAGGTGCCGACGGCGCCGTCTCGGCGGCGGACGCCGTCGGCGCGAGAGGAACACCGAGCGCGACCGCCAGGACACCGGCAGTGACCAGACGAGCGGCGCGGGGACGCATGGATCTCACGGACAGCGACGCTATGCGCCTGTGACGCCTGGTGCGAGAGACACGATGGTGGCCCGGGTGACACCTGGGACCACCCGGGTGACGGAGCGTTTCGGTACCGGCGGTGCCGGGGACGCCTGCCGTCCGGGGCCCGGCAGGGCTCCGAGCTGCACGATCAGCGGATCGGCCGTGGCCCTCAGGCGTGCCGGCCGTGCACGGCGACCTCGGTCGCCTTCACCGCGAACCACACCTCGTGACCGGGTTCGACACCCAGTTCGGCGACGGCGGCCGGGGTGACGTCGGCGGCCAGCCCGGACACCCAGTCCGGCCCCCCGGCGACGGGTGCGGCCCGCAGCCGCACGGTGTCCCCGCGCGGCTCCAGCGCGGCGATCCGGACCGGGACGACGTTGCGCGGGCTGCCCTCGGGCCTGCTCGCGTGCACCGCGACCGCGGACGGCGGGAACACCGCGACGGCGGGCTCCCCCTCGGCGACCTCGACGACCCGGCCCCGGATCTCGGTCCCGTCCGCGGTACGCACCCCGGAGCCCTCGGCCACGCCCGGCACCAGGTCCAGACCGGCGATGCGGGCAGAGAACGCGCTCCGCGGCCGGGCCAGGACGTCCCGGGCGGGGCCGGACTCGACGATCCGGCCCCGGTCCAGCACGACGACGCGGTCGGCGAGCACGAGCGCGTCGAGCGCGTCGTGGGTGACCAGCAGGGCGGTCTGCTTGCCGTCGGCGATGACCCGGCGCAGCAGGGTGCGCATCGCGGGGGTGGCGTCGACGTCGAGGGCGGCGAGCGGCTCGTCGAGCAGCAGCAGCCCCGGCCCGGGGGCCAGCGCGCGGGCCAGCGCGACCCGCTGCTGCTGTCCGCCGGACAGCTGCGCGGGGC
>NZ_JAMXSG010000178.1:0-12092 GCF_024124365.1 Pseudonocardia sp. McavD-2-B | reverse complement strand
CGGGGCCGCGCGGGCGGCCCGGCGGGTCCGGCTCCGCGGCCGGGTCGACCGGCTCGAACGCGATGACCAGGGGCGCCCGGTCGTCGTCGACGTCAAGACCGGGAAGACGGCCACCTCGGCCCGGGCCACCGCCGAGCACCACCAGCTGGCCGTCTACCAGCTCGCGGCCTCGCTCGGCGCGTTCGACCAGCTCGTCGGGGGTGGGGTGGAGCCGGGCGGGGCGCGGCTGCTGTTCCTGGCCGACCGCAAGGCCAACGGGGAGGCGAAGGAGCCGCAGCAGGCGGCGCTGCGCCCGGAGGAGATGGGGCACTGGCGCGACGTGCTGATGACCTGCGCCGAGGACTCGGCGGGTGCGGTGTTCGTCGCCCGCGCCGGGCCGGACTGCGACCGGTGCCCGGTCCGCACCAGCTGCCCCGCAGTCGAGACCGGCCGGACGGTGGTGGACGGGTGAGCGGGTCCGGTCCCGTACCCGGACGGGCCGCACACCCGGCCGTGCGGACCCGCGGTCAGGTCGTGCAGCCGGCCCGGGCTCCACACCCGCGGTGCCGGGCCCCGGTCAGGTGGTGCGGAGGGGCCGGACCCGGCGGTCGGCGCCCCGGTCGCTCCGCCCCGGCGGTCGCATCGCCGCGGTAGGCCCAGGCCAGGACCGCGACGACGGCGACGGCCGCCGCCACGATCAGTGGCGCCGGCCGTCGCAACGGTCCCAGCAGGGACGGGTCGTCGGGGGTGGGGCGCACCCGGCCCGGGCTAGCCCGCGCTGCCGAGCCCCAGCGCGCTCGCCAGCCGCCGCAGGTCGCCCTCCGGCTCGGCCATCCCGCGCGTGATGACCTGGGCACAGACGTGGTCGGCGCCGGCGTCGAGGTGCTCCTCGAGCCGGGCCGCGACCTGCTCGGGGGTGCCGTGCGCGACGAGCGCGTCGATCAGGGCGTCGCTGCCGCCGTCGTCGAGATCGGACTCGGCCCAGCCGAGCCGCTTCAGGTTGTTCCGGTAGTTGACCAGGCCCAGGTAGGGCTTCTCGACGGCCGGGCGGCCCAGGGCGCGGGCGGCGGCCGGGTCGTCGTCGAGCACGACCTTGTGCCCCGGCGCGATCAGCGCTCCGGCGCCGTAGCGCTCGCGGGTCGAACGGGTGTGCTCGGGCGTGGTCAGGTACGGGTGCGTCCCGGCGGACCGCTCACGGGCCAGGTCGAGCATCTTCGGGCCCAGCGCCGCGAGGGCACGCCCCTCGGTGGGGACGCCGAGCTCGTCGAGCCGGTTCACGTAGGCGACGAGCGCTGCGTACGGGCGGGTGTAGTCGCTGGTGGCCTCGGGGTGCCCGACGCCGATCCCCAGCAGGAACCGGCCCGGGTGCCGCGCCTCGATGCGGTGGAAGGACTCCGCGACCTCGTCGGCAGGGGTGGCCCAGATGTTCACGATGCCGGTGGCCACGGACAGCGACGTCGTCGCGTCGAGCAGCGACTCGGTCAGCGCGAGGTCCCCGGGCGGGGAGCCGCCGACCCACACCGCACCGAACCCGAGCTTCTCGATCTCCACGGCGAGATCGGGGGACAACCCGGTCTCGTGCCGCCAGACGCCGTACCTGCCGAGGGAAACACTCATGGTGGTGAGTACCACCGCGCGGGCCCGATCATTCCCGGTCCTACGATGGCCCCTCCACTACGCGAGAGGCTGGAACAGCAGTGATCGACCTCAAGGCGGCCCGACAGGACCCGGACACCTTCCGCACGGCGCTGTCCCGTCGCGGCGCGTCCGCGGACTTCGACGCCCTGCTGGAGGTCGACGCCCGCTGGCGGGAGGCCACCGACCGCGTCGGCAGCCTGCGCGCCGCGGCCAAGCAGCGGCCCAAGGGCAAGCCCACCCCCGAGCAGGTCGAGCAGTTCAAGCAGGAGAAGGAGGAGCTGCGCGCCGCCGAGGACTCCCTCGCCGCCGCCGACGTCGAGCGTTCCGAGCTCCTCGCCCGCATCCCGAATCTGCCCGACCCGACCGCCGCCGACGGCATGGCCGAGGAGGACGCGGTCACCGTCCGCACCTGGGGCGAGCCGCCGGTCTTCGACTTCACCCCGCGCGACCACCTGGACCTGGCGTCGTCGACGGGCCGGGTCGACATGGCCCGCGGCGCGCGGCTGTCCGGGTCGCGGTTCGCCTACCGTTTCGGCGACGTCGCGCGGCTCGAGATGGCCCTGTTCCGCTACGTCATGGACAAGCTCGCCGGCGAGGGCTTCGTCCCGGTGCTCGGCCCGGTCCTGGCGAACGAGCGGGCGATGTACGGCACCGGTTTCCTGCCCACCGAGGCGTCGAACCTCTACGAGCTGGAGAAGGACGGCCTCTACCTCACCGGCACCTCCGAGGTCGCGCTCGCCGGGATCCACATGGACGAGATCGTCGAGCTCGACACGCTGCCCGCGCGCTACGTCGCGTTCTCCACGAACTTCCGCCGCGAGGCCGGCGCGGCCGGCAAGGACACCAAGGGCATGTTCCGGGTGCACCAGTTCGACAAGGTCGAGATGTTCGTCTACTGCCTGCCGGAGAACTCCCAGGACGTGCACGAGGAGCTGCTCGCCCACGAGGAGTCGATCGTGCAGGAGCTGGGGCTGCCCTACCGGGTGCAGAACATCGCCGTCGGCGACCTCGGCAACCCGGCCGCGAAGAAGTACGACATCGAGGCCTGGTTCCCGGTCCAGGAGCGCTACCGCGAGATCACCTCGTGCTCCAACACCACCGACTACCAGGCACGACGCCTGAACGTCCGGTTCCGTCGCGAGGCCGGAGCGCCGACCGAGAACGTGCACACGCTCAACGGGACCGGCGCCACCGCCCGCGCCATGCTCGCGATCATGGAGAACTTCCAGGACGCGAACGGGACGGTCACGGTGCCGGAGGTCCTGCGGTCCTACGGTGCCCCCGCGACCGTCGGGAACCCGCCGGCCTGATCCCGGGTCGCAGGCGGGGTGACGCGCGCGACCTCCCGACGGGGCAACCGAACGGGGGCCCGCGCGTCCTGCTTGCGTGGAGAAATCGGGGAGTGGTGTGTCGCGGGCCGGGGAGCGCCCGGACCCGTCGCGCCACGCCGCCCCCGCCGGGTCCGACGCCCGCCCTCCCGGCTCCCACCGTTCCGAGGACCGGCCGGACACCGCGGACTCCGGTCGGCACCGCTCGCCCGAGCCGCCCGTCGACGGACGTCGTGCCGCCCGCGGACCCGTCGCCCGCCCCGAGGACATCGTGGCGTCGACCGTCGCCCTGCCCGCCGCGGACCGCGGCCCCGTCGACCGAGTCCCGGAGTCCCGCCGCTCCGTACGCGGGGTGCCCGCGCCGTCGCGCGCCGCCCCGGGGACGCGTACCGCCCCGGACCCCGTCCCCGGCCCACGCCGAGCGCCCCGGCCTCCGGCGGCAGCGCAGGCACCCGCGGTCCGGCCCCCGGTGGCGAGGACCCCCGTGGTGCGTGTCTCCACGACGCCGGAGCCGGTCGCCGCGACCTCCCGTATCCGCCCCACCGACCGCGGAGCCCGTGCCACGGTCGTCCGGGCCGAGATCCCGGACGGTGCCGGACGGGCGGACCGTGCCGGGCGGACCGAACGTCGTGAGCGCCCGGACCGCGCCGTCACCGGCCTGCGCCGCCGCATCGCGCACGGCACCGGCGCGATGGCGCTGGTGCTCGTCGCCGTCGCCGGGCTGACCTGGACCGTGCTCGTCCCGCCGGACGGCACGGCCGTCGCCGCCGACCCGGCGACCTCTGCACTGGACAACCAGCTGCCGCCCCCGCCGCCCCCGCCCCCGCCGCAGCAGTGGCGCCAGGTCGGTGGCGACGAGTTCGACGGCTCCCGCGTCGACCGCTCCGCCTGGAGCGTCTACAACTCGCCCGGCGGGTTCGGCAACGGCCTGCGCCGCCCGTCCGCGGTGGGCGTCGGCGACGGCCTGCTCACCGTGACCGCGCGCCCCCGGGCCACGGGCGGGGGCGTCTCCGGCGGTGTCGCGATGCACGACGGTCAGCTCTACGGCCGCTGGGAGTTCCGCGCCCGCACCGACGTCGGCAACGGCTACAGCCCCGCGATCCTGCTCTGGCCGGACTCCGAGCGGTTCCCCGACGACGGGGAGCTCGACATGATGGAGATCCCGTTCGGCGACCGGCATGCGGCCACCGCCTTCGTCCACTACGGCGCGCAGAACCACATCCTGTCCACCGACACCCCCGGCGACTTCACCCAGTGGCACACATTCGCCCTGGAGTGGCTGCCGGACCGGATCACCTGGTACGTCGACGGGGTGAAGAAGTGGGAGGTCACCGACCGCCGCGCGATCCCCACCACCCCGATGCACCTGGCCATACAGCTCGACCAGGGCCCGGCGTCGGGGTGGATCCCCGGCCCGGACGCGACCACCCCCGACGAGGTACGCCTGCAGGTCGACTGGGCCCGCGTCTACGCACCGGTCGACGACGCCGGCCGCTGATCCGCCGCCGGGGCCGGGCCGGGACGGCGCCGGGTGGCGGACCTGTCGGTGACGCCGGGTAGAACGGTCCGCGTGGACCCCACCCCCGCCGAGCTGGCACACGCGCTCGGTCTGCACCCGCCGACCGCGGAACAGGCCGCGGTCATCGCCGCGCCCGCCGGGCCGGCGCTCGTCGTCGCCGGGGCGGGGGCGGGCAAGACCGAGACGATGGCGGCCCGCGTCGTCTGGCTGGTCGCGACCGGCCGGGTGCTGCCCGAGCAGGTCCTCGGGCTCACCTTCACCCGCAAGGCCGCCCAGCAGCTCGGCACCCGCGTCCGGTCCCGGCTGCGCCGCCTCGCCGGGGCCCGGCTGCTCGACGACCTGGACCCGTCGGGTGCGCGGCGCGCCGCGCTGCTGGCCGGCGAGCCCACCGTCGCGACCTACCACGCCTACGCCGGTCGCCTGGTCGGTGAGCACGCGCTGCGGCTGCCCGCCGAGCCCGCCGCCCGGCTGCTCGGCCCGACGGCGGCCTGGCAGCTGGCCCACCGGGTCGTCTCCACCTGGGCCGCGGACCTGGAGATCGACCGGGTCCCCGCGACCGTCACCGGCTACCTGCTCTCCCTGGCCGGGGAGCTGGGGGAGCACCTCGTCGAACCGGACCAGGTGCGGCGCCTCGCCGAGCGGATGCTGCCGGTGCTGGAGCACGCCCCGCCCGGCAAGCGGCAGCGCGCCGAGCCCTCGGCCGGGTACAAGGCCCGCATCGCCGGGCAGCGGATGCGCTGCGAGCTGCTGCCGCTGGTCGAGGAGTTCGCCCGGCGCAAGCAGGCCGAGCAGGCCATGGACTTCGCCGACCAGATGGCCCTCGCGGCCCGGATCGCCGAGGCCGACCCGGAGGTCGGGCGGATCGAGCGTTCCCAGTACCGGGCCGTGCTGCTCGACGAGTATCAGGACACCGGGCACGCCCAGCGGGTGCTGCTCCGCGCCCTGTTCGGCGTGCCGCCCGGGCTCGCCCCGGAGCCGGACGACGGCCCGGACCACCGCTCGGTCACCGCGGTCGGCGACCCCTGCCAGTCGATCTACGGCTGGCGGGGCGCGAGCGCCGGGAACCTGGCGCGCTTCCGCACCGACTTCCCCGCCGCGGGCGGTGACCCCGCGCCCGTGCACGGGCTGCTCACCAGCTTCCGGAACCCGGCCGAGGTGCTCGTCCTGGCCAACCGGGTCTCCGAGCCGCTGCGGACCGCGCCCGGCACCGTGCGGGTGGGGGAGCTGCGCCCGCTCGACGGCGCCGGCCCCGGCGACGTCCGGGCCGCCCTGCTGCCCGACGTCGCGGCCGAGGTGGCCTGGACCGCCGACGGCATCGCCGAGCGCTGGCACGCCGGCCACGACGAGGGCACCCCGCCCACCGCGGCGGTGCTGGTCCGGCGCCGCTCCGACATGGACGCGCTCGCCGCCGCGCTGCGCGACCGGCGGGTCCCGGTGGAGGTGGTCGGACTCGGTGGGCTGCTGTCCACCCCCGAGGTCCGCGACCTCGTCTCCGCGCTGCGGGTGGTGTCCGACCCGCTCGCCGGGCCGGCCGCCGTCCGGCTGCTGACCGGGCCGCGGTGGCGGCTCGGGATCGCCGACCTGGCCGCGCTGTGGCAGCGCGCCCGCGAGCTCGTCCCGCACCGCCCGGCCCGCCCCGGGCCGCTGTCGGCCGCCGACCTGGCCCTCGGTGCACTGCCCGGCGAGCAGGCCGAGCAGGCCGGTCTCGTCGACGCCCTCGACGACCCGGGTGGCCCGGAGCGCTACTCCCCGGCCGGGTTCGACCGGATCCGGCGGATCGGCCGTGAGCTCGCCCAGCTGCGCGCCCGCACCGCGGCCCCGCTGACCGACCTGGTGGCCGACGTCGAGCGGACCTTGCTCCTCGACGTCGAGACGATGGCCCGCCCCGGCCCCACCGGCCGGGCGCACCTCGACGCGTTCGCCGACGTCGTCGCGGACTTCGCCGCCGGTGCGGACGTGCCTTCGCTACCGGGTCTGCTCGACTATCTGGAGACCGCCGAGCAGGCCGAGGAGGGGCTGACCCCCGGCGAGGTGGAGGTCGCGCCGGACCGGGTGCAGATCCTCACCGTGCACGCGGCGAAGGGGCTGGAGTGGGAGGTCGTCGCCGTCCCGCACCTGGTCGCGCAGGTCTTCCCCGGCCGGAAGATGTCCGGCTCCTGGCTGAAGGACCCGGCCGCGCTGCCGGTCCCGCTGCGCGGCGACGCCGACGACCTGCCCGGCCTGCACCTGCCCCCGCCCGGCGCCGACCGCAAACATGTCGAGACCGCGCTCGACGACCACGACGACGCCCTCGACGAGCGCCGCCTCGCCGAGGAACGCCGGCTGTTCTACGTCGCGCTCACCCGGTCCGAACGGGTGCTGCTGGTGTCCGGGCACCGCTGGCCCGCGACGGGGGAGAAGCCGAAGGAACCGTCGGTGTTCCTGACCGAGCTCGCCGAGATCCTGGAGGGCCCCGGCGGCTCCGAGGTCGGTGTGCTGGAGCAGTGGGCACCGCCGCCCGAGCTGGACACCGGCAACCCGGCGCTGGGCGTCGAACGGACCGCGCAGTGGCCGCCGGACCCGTTCGGCGACCGCGCCGACGACGTGCGCTCCGGGGCCGACCTGGTCCGTACCGCGCTGCGGGCCCGGCGCCCGAAGCGGCCGCGCCGCGCCGCGCCCGCCGACCAGCTCGCACTGGAGCTGCCGGCGGCTCCCGACGCGGAGCCCGGGGCCGGCGTGGTCGACGCCGAGGGTGATCCCGAGGGCTGGGCCGCCGACGTCGACGTCCTGCTCGCGGAGCGGGCCGCCGCCGCGCAGCGGCCCACGGTGTCGCTGCCCGGGCGGCTGTCGGTGAGCCGGCTCGTCGAGCTCGCCGACGACCCGGACGCGCTCGCCGTGCGGCTGCGCCGTCCGGTGCCGATGCCGCCCGACCAGCACGCCCGCCGCGGCACCGCGTTCCACGCCTGGCTGGAACAGCGCTTCGGCGCGGAACGCCTGCTGGACATCGACGAGCTGCCCGGCGCCGCCGACGAGTCGGTCTCCTCGGAGGCCGATGCGACCGAGCTCGCCGAGCTGCAGGCCGCGTTCGAGGCGTCGGAGTGGGCGGACCGGCGGCCCGTCGACGTCGAGGTGTCTTTCGAGACGGTGCTGGCCGGGGTCGCCGTGCGCGGCCGGATGGACGCGGTGTTCGCCGACCCCGACGGCGGCTGGACGGTCGTGGACTGGAAGACCGGTCGCCTGCCCGCCGAGGACCGCAGGCAGGCGGTCGGGGTGCAGCTCGCCGCGTACCGGCTGGCATGGGCGGCACTGCAGGGCGTCGAGCCGGACCGGGTGCGGGCGGCGTTCCACTACGTCCGCGACGGCGTCACCCTGCGCCCGGCGGACCTGCTCGACGCCCGCGCGCTGCACGACCTCGTCGCCGGGGTGCCGACCGTCTCCGCCGCCGAGGTGTAGCCGCAGGACGCGGAGAGCCCGCGCCCCCGGGGACGGGGACGCGGGCTCTCCGCGTGGGGGTGGCCTGCGGTCAGTGCGCCTCGGCCTTGGCGATGCCGGCACCGGTCAGGGACCGGACCTCCATCTCGGCGTACTTGCTGCCGTCGTGGCGCTTCTGCCCGATGTAGGTCCCGACCACGCCGAGCAGGAACGACAGCGGGATCGAGACCAGGCCGGGGTTGGCCAGCGGGAACCAGGCGAAGTCCACACCCGAGAAGATCGACGTCTCGGCGCCCGACACCACCGGCGAGAAGACGATCAGCACCAGGGTGCTGATCAGACCGCCGTAGATCGAGAACAGGCCGCCGGTGGTGTTGAACCGCTTCCAGAACAGCGAGTACAGGATCGTCGGCAGGTTCGCCGACGCCGCCACCGCGAAGGCCAGCGCCACGAGGAACGCGACGTTCTGGTCCTTCGCGAGGATGCCACCGACGATGGCGACCACGCCGATCACGATCGCGGTCCGCCGGGCGACCCGGACCTGGGTGGCCTCGGTGTCCTCGACCTCGCCCCGCTTGATCACGTTGATGTAGACGTCGTGCGCGAACGACGCCGACGCGGTGATCGTCAGCCCGGCGACGACCGCCAGGATCGTCGCGAACGCGATCGCGGCGATGATGCCGAGCAGCACCGGTCCGCCGAGGGCTGCGGCGAGCAGCGGCGCGGCCGAGTTCACCTTGCCCGGCGCGGCCTGGATCGCCTCCGGCCCGACCAGCGCACCGGCCGCGAAGCCGATGACCAGCGTGAACAGGTAGAACAGGCCGATCAGCCAGATCGCGACCTCGACCGAGCGGCGGGCCTCCTTGGCCGTGGGCACGGTGTAGAAGCGCATCAGCACGTGCGGCAGGCCCGCGGTGCCGAGCACCAGGGCGATGCCGAGCGAGATGAAGTCGATCTTCGAGGTCAGCGACGCGCCGTACTGCTGGCCGGGGGCGAACAGGCCCTCGCCCTTGGGGGAGCCGTCCGCGGCGGCCTGCATGATCGACGAGAAGTTGAAGCCGAACAGCGCCAGTGCCCAGATCGTCATGACCAGCGCGCCCACGATGAGCAGCACCGCCTTGATCATCTGGACCCAGGTGGTGCCGCGCATGCCGCCGATGAGGACGTAGGCGATCATCACGACGCCGACGACGGCGATCACGACGCCCTGGGCGAACCCGCCCGAGATGCCGAGCAGCAGCGAGACCAGTGCACCGGCACCGGCCATCTGCGCGAGCAGGTAGAAGAACGACACCGCCAGGGTGGAGGTGGCCGCCGCGGCGCGGATCGGGCGCTGCTTCATCCGGAACGCCAGGACGTCGCCCATGGTGAAACGGCCGGTGTTGCGCAGCAGCTCCGCGACCAGCAGCAGCGCGACCAGCCACGCGACCAGGAAGCCGATCGAGTAGAGGAAGCCGTCGTAGCCGTTGATCGCGATGGCGCCGGCGATGCCCAGGAACGACGCCGCCGAGAGGTAGTCACCGGCGATCGCGAACCCGTTCTGGGTGCCGGAGAAACCCCCGCCCGCGGTGTAGAAGTCGGCGGCGGTCTTCCTCGCCTGCCGACTGTTGACGTAGAAGACGATCCCCAGCGTCACGATCACGAACGCCAGGAAGATGGAGATGTTCAGCGCCGGGTTGCTGTCCGCGGTCGCCGCCAGGACGGTCGGGCTCATCGGGTTCCCTCGATCTCTCCGCGGAGCTTCGACGACAGCGGGTCGAGCACACGGCCGGCGAAGCGGATGTAGACCACGGTGATCGCGAAGGTGGACACGAACTGCAGCAACCCGAGGACCAGACCCAGGTTGATGTTGCCCAGCACCGGGATCGCCATGAAGTCCGTCGCGAACGTCGCGAGCAGCACGTACAGCAGGTACCAGGCCAGGAACCCGGCGGTGACCGGGAAGACGAACCCACGCAGACGCCTGCGCAGCTCCTGGAAGTCGGGGCTCGCCTGTGCGGCGGCCCAGTCGGGAGTTCCCGGCGTCGGACCGCCGGGCTGCTCGTCGGACTCGGTCGTACTCACGTATGCCTCCTTGCACAAGCCACGCACGGCCACGGGACCGGACCCAGGAAAGGGCCTTCGGGCCGTGTGCGGAACCCCACACGCACGCTCCGGGCGGCCCAAGATGCAAGCGGCCGACGACCGGACGATCGAGCGCGGCACCGAACGACGAGCGGTCTTGACTCCGATGTCGCCGCTACGCTAAAGCGCTCACTCCCGATCGGCCAGATGGAGCCGCAGCATCGTAGCTTCCGCGTCCGACGGAACGTGATCGCCCAGTGACACGGCGATCATGACGAGGAACGCGCAGGGCACCGACCACAGCGCGGGCTGGGCGAGCAGCATGCCCGCCGTCCCGCCGAGCCCGAGCGCGGCGCCCAGCGCCATCGACCCGACCGTCGCGAGCAGCCCGGTGACCATCCCTGCGTACGCGCCGCGCGCGGTCAGCCCCTTCCACCACAGGCCGAGCACCAGCAGCGGGCAGAACGTCGACGCCGCGACGGTGAACGCCGAGGTCACCGCCGCGCTGACGTCGACGCGCACCATCAGCAGCGCCGCCGGTACGACGGCCGCCGACGCGGCCAGCGCGGTCAGCCGCAGCCGGCGCAGCCCCGAGGGCATGAGGTCGTGGGCGAGCGCCCCGGACAGCGCGAGCAGCAGCCCGAGCGAGGTGGCCAGGAACGCGGCGAACGCCCCCGCGGTGAGCATCGCGGTCAGGGCCGCCGCGGTGCCGCCGCCGGTGACCCGGCCGGGCAGCGTGACGATCGCGGTGTCGGTGCCCTGCGACAGGTACAGCTCGGGGGTGAGCACCGTCCCGAGCAGCCCGTAGACGATCGGGAACAGGTAGAACGCGCCGAGCATCGCGACGGTGATCGCCGCGGTGCGCCGGGCGCCGCGCCCGTCCGGACTGGTGTGGAAGCGCACGATGATGTGCGGCAGCCCCATCGTCCCCAGCGCTGTCGCGACCAGCACCGACCAGGTCGTCAGCAGCGGCGAGGTATCGGCGGTGCCGAGCAGCGGCAGTGCCCACTCGGCGCCGCCGGGCACCGGCAGCGACGCCCCGTCGCCGCCCAGCTCGGGCACGGCGGCACCGTCGGGGAAGACCCAGACGGCGTCGGCGGCGGCGTGGTGCGGGCCGGGGGTGAGCGGGACCGGCATCCCGTCGACGACCACGACGGTCGGCTCGGTCAGCACGAGCTCGGTGTCGAGCCGGAAGTCCACCGGGGTCTCGGCGGTGAACCGGGTGAACTCCGGCGGGGCGACCATGTCGGCGCGCAGCTGCGGCCCGGCGAGCAGCAGCAGCCAGATCGCGGGCCCGGCGAACAGCAGGAGCTTGAGCGCGAACTGGAACGCCTGCACGTAGGTGGCGGCGCGCATCCCGCCCAGCGCCAGGGTCAGGCCGACGGCGAGCCCGGACACCACGACCCCGACCCAGTAGTCGACGCCCGACACCAGCGTGAGCAGCTGCCCGGCCGCGACGATCTGCGGCACCAGGTAGAGCACCGCGATCACCACGACGACCACCGCGCAGAACCGGCGCAGCGACCGCGACCCGAGGCGGGCCTCGGCGAACCCGGGCACGGTCAGTGCGCCCGAGCGGCGCATCGGCGCGGCGACCAGCGCGAGCATCAGCAGGTAGCCCGCGGCGAACCCGACCGGGTACCAGAGCGCCCCCGTGCCCTCCTTGATCACCAGCCCGGCGACGCCGAGGAACGACGCCGCCGACAGGTACTCCCCGGAGACCGCGGCTGCGTTGAGCATCGGCGAGGTCCGCCGGGACGCGACGAGGAAGTCCGAGGTGGTGCGCATCGCCGCGACGCCACGTGCCCCGATCAGCACCGTGACCAGCAGCAGGGCGACGACCGCGGCGGCCGTCACGGGCGTTCCGCGCGTTCGGCCCGGCGCAGATGCCACCACGCCAGCCCGCCGAGCAGCGGGTACGGGAGCCAGGCGACCGCGATCCAGCCCAGCGGGAGCCCCCCGACCCGCCACTGGGCCAGATCCGGCGCGAGCCGCAGCAGCACCGGCAGCCCGAACAGCAGCACCGCGGCGCAGGCCAGGGTGACCACGGCGCGCCGCAGCTGGGCCCGGCGCAGCCCGCGGGCCCGCTCGGTCAGCCCCGGGTCGAGCGCCGCGGCCGGCTGTGGGCGCGGTACGGCGGTACCCCGCTCGGC
>NZ_JAMXSG010000177.1:0-12223 GCF_024124365.1 Pseudonocardia sp. McavD-2-B | reverse complement strand
CGCGCAGCGGACCGGCCATCCGGCGCCAGCCGCGCACCGCCGCCGCGGTCCCGGCCGGGGCGTCGACGTCGCGCGCGAGCGACCCCAGCGCACACCCCAGACGCCGGTCGGTGAGGTCCCACGCCCCGGGGTCGCGTGGCACGGCCCGCACCACCGTCCCCGTCGCCGCACCGGTCATCGCGCCTCCTCGTCGGCCCCTCGGTGACGCAGGTCGCCCGGCCCCGGTACCTCGTTACCCGGCGTGGTCAGAACTGACGAGGGGCGTAGGTTCGAACGGTCGTCCCCGTCCCACGAACAGAGGTCCCCGCGTGTCCACCGCTCCGCCCACCTGGTTCACCGACGCACTCGCCGAGCCGGGGGAGCCCGGCCGCACCGAGAGCGACGGCGTCGAGATCCGCTTCCGGAGCTGGGGCACCCCGGGCGGACCCGGTGTGCTGCTGGTGCACGGCGGCGCGGCGCACCTGCACTGGTGGGATCACATCGCCCCGCTGCTGGCCGAGGGCACGCGCCGGGTCGTGGCGGTCGACCTGTCCGGGCACGGCGACTCCGGGCGGGCACCGTCCTACGACCTGGACCGCTGGGCCGTCGAGCTGCGCGCCGTGATCGACGCCGCGGGTCTCGGCCCCCGGCCGACGGTCATCGGGCACAGCATGGGCGGGTTCGTGACGCTCACCGCGGCGCTGCGCTACGGCGACGAGCTGGCCGGCGCCGTCGCCGTCGACTCCCCGGTCCGGGACCGGTCGCCGGAGGAGCGGGCCGCCCGTGAGCAGCGGGCGTTCGGCCCGGCGAAGGTGCACCCCGACCGCGACGCGCTGATCGCGCGGTTCCGCACCATCCCCGAGCAGCCCGGCGACCTGCCCTACGTGCACCGCCACATCGCCGAGCACAGCATCCGCGCGGTCGACGGCGGCTGGAGCTGGAAGTTCGACCCGGCCATCTTCGCCGGCATCTCGCTGACCCCCGGCGACCTCGGGCGTCCCGGCTGCCGGATCGCGCTGTTCCGGGCCGAGCACGGCCTGGTCCCGGCGGACATGGGGGAGATGGTCGTCGACCGGATGGGCCGGGCGGCACCGGTCGTCGAGATCCCCGGGGCCGGGCACCACGTGATGATCGACCAGCCGCTGGCTCTGGTGACCGCGCTGCGGACGCTGCTCGCGGACTGGGAGCACTCGGTTCCGGTGGTGGCCCCCGCGATCTAGGGTGGCCCCATGACAGAGCAGTCAGAGCTGACTCCTTCCGGACCGGCCGCTTCCGAGGAGGAGGTGCTCGTCGAGCGGCGGGACGGCGTCCTGCTGATCACGATCAACCGGCCCCGGGCCAAGAACGCGCTGAACGAGAACGTCGCGCGCTCGGTCGCCGCGGCCGTCGACGAGCTCGACGCCGACCCGGACCTGCGGGTCGGCGTGCTGACCGGGGCGGGCGGGGTGTTCTCGGCCGGGATGGACCTCAAGGCGTTCCTGCGCGGCGAGCGTCCGTCGGTGCCCGGGCGCGGGCTCTGCGGGATCACCCAGGCCCCGCCGGTGACGCCGATGATCGCCGCGGTCGAGGGCTGGGCCCTGGCCGGCGGGTTCGAGATCATGCTGGCCTGCGACCTCGTCGTCGCCGGGCGCGGCGCCCGGTTCGGGGTGCCGGAGGTGAAGCGGTCCCTGGTCGCCGCCGCGGGCGGTGCGCTGGAGCTGGCGAACCGGGTGCCCCGGGCGCTGGCGCTGGAGATGCTGCTGACCGGCGACCCGATCGACGCGACGCGCGCCGAGGCCGCCGGGCTGGTCAACCAGGTCGTCGATGACGGCGGCGCGCTGGAGGCCGCGCTGGCGCTGGCCGCGCGGATCGCGGTGAACGGGCCGCTCGGCGTCGCCGCATCGAAGCGGATCGTGCGGGAGAGCCCGGACTGGGGCGCCGACCGCTGGGAGCGCCACGACGCGGTCGTCGGCCCGGTCCTGACCTCGGAGGACGCCCGCGAGGGTGCGACCGCGTTCGCCGAGAAGCGCGACCCGGTCTGGCGCGGCCGCTGACTCAGGCGACGAACGCCTCCCAGATCAGGAAGGCGTTCAGCCCCACCACGACCGCGGCGACGACGACCGCCGCGGTCGTGGTGACGCGGTGGTTGACCAGGTCGCCCATCACCTCGCGGCGGGCGGTCAGCCACACCAGCGGGACCAGCGCGAACGGGATGCCGAACGACAGCACGACCTGGGAGAGCACCAGCGCCTGCGTCGGGTCGATCCCGATGCCCAGCACGAGCAGGGCGGGCGCGAGGGTCAGCAGCCTGCGCAGCAGCAGCGGGATCCGGCGGCGCAGGAACCCGGCCATGATGACCTGCCCGGCGTAGGTCCCCACGCCCGAGGACGCGAACCCCGAGGCGAGCAGTGCGATCGCGAACCCGTACGCGGCGACGGCGTCGAGCTCGGTGCCCAGCCCGGCGAAGATCCCCTCCAGGGTGTCGGTGCCGGGGACGTCGGTCCCGGCGAACAGGGCGGCCGCCACGACCAGCATCGACAGGTTGACCAGCCCGGCCACGCCCATCCCGAGCGCGATGTCGGTGCGCCCGACCCGCAGCAGGAACCGGGTGTCCTCGGGGCCGCGGGCGACCAGACGGCCCTGGGTCAGCGCGGAGTGCAAATAGATCACGTGCGGCATCACGGTGGCACCCAGGATGCCGGTGGCGAGCACCAGCGAGCCGACGCCGTCGAAGCCGGGGACCAGACCCGCGGCCAGCGCGGGCCCGTCGACGTCGGTGCGCAGCAGGGTCGACACCAGCCCGACCAGGATGATCGCGAGCAGGAACACGATCGCCCGCTCGAACGGCCGGTGCCCGCGCGACTGCAGGCCCAGCAGCACGAAGGCGATCACGCCGGTGATCACCCCGCCGGTGAACAGCGGGATCCCGAACAGCAGGTGCAGGGCGACCGCGCCGCCGATCACCTCGGCCAGGTCGGTCGCGATCGCGACGAGCTCGGCCTGGGCCCACATGAACCGGTTCCGCCACGGGGTGAGGTGCTCGCGGCACAGCTCGGGCAGGTTCTTCCCGGTTGCGAGCCCGAGCTTGGCCGAGAGCGACTGGATGAGCATCGCCATCAGGTTGGCGACGACGATCACCCACACCAGCAGGTAGCCGTAGCCGGCGCCGGCGGAGAAGTTGGTCGCGAAGTTGCCCGGGTCGACGTAGGCGACGGCGGCGACGAACGCGGGCCCGAGGACGGCGAGCCTGCCGCGCCAGCCGCGCCGGCGCAGCTGCTCCACGGTGAGCGGTGCCGCCGACGCGGCCGTGTCCGTGCTCGTCATGTGCGCCCCCGCGAGGTGATGAGGTCCGGCGAAGACGCAGTGTAGGCACGGCTAACTCCGCTGGTACAGACCTGCGACGGTGCGGGCCGTGCGGCTCACAGGTAGCGGTGCATCACGTGCAGGCCGGTGGTCGTGCCGTCGGGCAGGGTGAAGGCGTCGGGCACCGTGCCGACCGTGGCGAAGCCCAGCGAGTGCCACAGCGCGACCGCGCGGGTGTTGGTCGCCACGACGGCGTTGAACTGCATCGCGGAGTAGCCGTCCGCGCGGGCGAGGGCCAGCACGTGCTCGCCGAGCGCGCGTCCGGTGCCGCGCCCGGCCTCGCCCGCCTCGACCGCGAAGCTCGCGGTCGCGACGTGCGAGCCCGGCCCGGCCTGGTTGGGTCCGGTCTTCGCGGTGCCGACGACCCGGCCGTCCCGCACCGCCACGACGACCCGCGCCGGCGGCGGGAGCATCCACATGCGGGTGACCCAGGCGTCGTCGGCGTCGGGCGGGACGGTGTAGGTGCGGCCCTCGGCGAAGATCGGGCGGAGCACGTCGAGAACGGCGGGGAGGTCGTCGTCGGTGGCGTCGCGGATGTGCACGCGCTCAGGGTAGGTAGAGGTCGCGCGGGCCGGCGTCGAGTGCCTCGACGCCGCCGCCGGTGTGCTCGGCGAGCCAGTCGGCGAAGGCCCCGGTCTCCGGCTCGGCGACGGCCACGGTCAGTGTGACGTCCGTGCCGTGTGTGACGTCGCACAGCCGGTACGG
The DNA here is from genome assembly GCF_024124365.1 of Pseudonocardia sp. McavD-2-B. Taxonomy (NCBI): domain Bacteria; kingdom Bacillati; phylum Actinomycetota; class Actinomycetes; order Pseudonocardiales; family Pseudonocardiaceae; genus Pseudonocardia; species Pseudonocardia sp. McavD-2-B. The sequence continues at coordinate 8,197 of NZ_JAMXSG010000177.1, read as the reverse complement.
GGAGTGGCGCAGGTCGTGCTCGAGGCGCCCGGCGCGGTCGTGGCCGACGGCGAGCAGCAGCTCCCGGTGCCGGACCCGGCGCAGCTCGCCGACCGCGTCCAGGGCCGCGGTCAGGGCGCCGGAGTACGCGCGGACCAGCCCGCCCGCGCCGAGCTTCGTCCCGCCGAACCAGCGCGAGACGACGGCGACGACGTCGGTCAGCCCGCGCCGGGTGAGCACCTCCAGCATCGGGACGCCGGCGGTGCCCGAGGGCTCGCCGTCGTCGCTGCTGCGGGCGGTGAGGTCCCCGGTGCCGGGGTCACCGATGCGCAACGCGGTGCAGTGGTGGGTGGCGTCCGGTCCGGCCCGACGGACGCGGTCGATCACGTCCTGGGCGGCGCCGACGTCGGCGACCCGGGCGACGGTGCAGCGGAAGCGCGACCGGGCGATCTCGGTCTCCGCACTCCCGTCGCGGGCGATCACCCGCACGCCGCGACCGGCCTCACACCGTGACCGCGCTCGCGATCGGCGGCGCGTCGGGATCGATTCAGTGCATCCTGGACGTGTCCGGTGACGAGGCCGCCCGCCTCACCCGGCGGGCTCCCTCGTCCACACCAGGCGGTTCCACCGCCGACATCGAAGGGACCCCCACCCATGAGCGACACCCTCCGCGTCCTGCGTTCCGGTCTGACCCGCGTGGCGCGCCGGATCGACGACTACACCCTCGCGGCGTTCAACCCGGTCTACCCGACCCCCGCCGGCCGGGAGCGCTGAGGGCGCCCCCGGCCGGGGGAGTGCGGTCAGTCCTGCTGCTCCGGCGCGGCCAGCTTCAGCGGTCGCAGGTACACCCACAGCACGAACAACGCCCCGATGACCAGCATGCCGATGCCGGTGTCGAGGTTGAGGTTCGTCCCGCCGGTCTTGGCGAGGTTCTCCGGGTCGTCGCCCGACACGATCCCCATGACCAGCAGGACGATGCCGTAGACCCCGAACAGCAGGGCGATCACCGAGCGCAGGTCGAACAGGTTCGCCGCGGTCGAGGAGACCGGGGCGTCGGTCCCGTGGTGGTCGGGGTGGTTCTCACTCTTCGAGCTCATCGCAGGTCTCCGCTCAGCCGAACACGACGTAGAGGACGACGGTCAGGGCCAGCACCAGCGCGCCGAGGACGTTCGGACTGCGGTACCAGCCGGCGTCGTCACCGTCGGTGGAGTGGGTGCGCGCCTCCTTCGGGGTCAGGCTCCAGGTCAGCCCGACCAGCTCGGCGTCCGGCTTCGGGGTGGTCACCATCGAGACCCCCGCGGACACGCCGACACCGACGACGAACGCCGCGATGGCGCCGACGAAGCTGCCCGCCTGGCTGGACATCGTCCAGACCTCGGTGCGGACCAGGATGTCGACCAGCACCGCCGCGGTGGTGCCGGAGAGCAGCCCGATCCAGGCCGACGGCCCGGTCATCCGCTTCCAGAACAGGCCGAGGATGAAGATCGCGAACAGCGGCGCGTTGAAGAAGCTGAACAGCGACTGGATGTAGTCCATCAGGTTCGCCGACCCGGACGCGATGAACGCGGTGCCGATCGCGAGCACGCAGCCGATGATGGTGACCAGCCGGCCGACGCCGAGGTAGTAGCGGTCGGCGCGGCCCGGGCGCACCCAGTCCTGCCAGATGTCGTAGGTGAACACCGTGTTGAACGAGCTGATGTTCGCCGCCATACCGGCCATGAACGCGGCCAGCAGACCCGCGATCGCGACGCCGAGGATCCCGTTGGGCAGGACCTCCTTCATCAGCAGCGACAGCGCGTTGTTGTAGGTGATGCCCTCGACGGCGTCGCCGCCGCCCGCCTTCACCGCGGCGATCTGCGGGACCAGGATCCCGGCGATCATGCCCGGGGTCACGATGACCAGCACGACCAGCGCCTTCGGGAACGCACCGATGATCGGGGTCCGCCGCGCGGCGGACATCGACTTGGCCGACAGGGCGCGCTGGACCTCGGCGAAGTTCGTCGTCCAGTAGCCGAAGGACAGCACGAATCCCAGGCCGAACACGATGCCCAGCACCGACAGGAACGGGTTCGCGATCTCGGTGAGCGGGGTGCCGGGCCAGGCGTTCAGGTCCGCACCGGCGCTCGGGCCCTCGGTGACCGCGCGGGTCAGGCCGTCCCAGCCGCCGACCCGGTTGAGCCCGGCGACGGTCAGCGGGATCAGCAGCGCCAGGATCACGAAGAACTGCAGGACCTCGGTGTAGATCGCGGCCGACAGCCCGCCGAGGGAGATGTAGCCCAGCACGACGACGGCGGCGACCGGGATCGCCAGGTACAGCGACCAGCCGAGCAGCGCCTCCAGGACCAGGCCCAGGGAGAACAGGTTGACCCCGGCGATCAGGATCGAGGCGACCGCGAAGATCACCGCCTGCACCCGCTGGGTGGTCTTGTTGAACCGCTTGAGCAGGAACTCCGGGACGCTGCGGGCCTTGGAGCCGTAGTAGAACGGCATCATTACGATGCCGAGGAACACCATCGCCGGGATCGCGCCCAGCCAGTAGTAGTGCACCGTCGGGATGCCGAACTGGGCCCCGTTGGCCACCATGCCGATCAGCTCGATCGCGCCCAGGTTGGCCGAGATGAACGCCAGACCGGTGATCCAGGCCGGCATCGACCGGCCGGACAGCAGGAAGTCGAGGCTGGAGGACACCGAGCGGCGCGCCGCGAAGCCGATGCCGAGCACCAGTACGAAGTAGAACGCGACCAACAGGTAGTCGACCAGGTTCGGGTTGAGGCGCAGGACCTCCTGGGCGGTCATGCCGCGTCCTCCCGGGACGTCCCCGGGGCCCGCCGGGCCGTCTCGTGATGATCCATCTCGGGTAGCTCCTCGCCGTCGAGTGCGTGCGCTGCCGGTCCGCCGGCCGGTGGTGCACGACGGCACGTTGCGCGGACCAACGCACAAGCTAGACCGCACTCGATCAGAAGTGAACACTTTCGCTCGAATTCGAGACCGCTCGGTGACCTCGGCGCGCCAGGGGGCCGGGTCCCGACACGCACGGTCGACCCTTGCCGCACGTTCGGTTGTGTTGCATTCTGTGCGGGTGAAGCCCCGACGGCGTCCGGCCCGGACGCGATGAGCCTGCTCGCCGAGCAGCGGCGCGAGGTGATCGTGGAGCAGGTCCGCAGCCGCGGCGCGGTGCGGGTGTCCGAGCTCGCGGACCACCTCGGGGTGTCCGAGATGACGGTGCGCCGCGACCTCGACGTGCTGGCCCGGCGACGCCTGGTGGACAAGGTGCACGGCGGCGCGACGGCCGTCGGCGAGCACACCACCTCCGAGCCCGGGTTCGCCGCGAAGTCGGTGTGCGAGCTGGAGGAGAAGGACGTCATCGCCGCCGCGGCCGCCGAGCTGGTGACCCCCGGCGCCGCGATCGGCCTGTCCGCGGGCACGACGACCTGGCGGCTCGCCCGGCTGCTCGCCGCGGTGCCGCGGCTGACCGTGGTGACCAACTCCGTCGCCGTCGCCGACGCGTTCCACACCGGTGGCGCCGACGCCCGCGGGACCACGGTGATCCTCACCGGGGGCGTGCGGACGCCCTCGGAGGCCCTGGTCGGCCCGGTCGCGATCACCGCGCTGCGCTCGCTGAACCTGGAGACGGTGTTCCTGGGGGTGCACGGCATGAGCGCCGCGGCGGGCTTCTCCACCCCCAACCTCACCGAGCGCGACACCAACCGCGCCCTCATCGAGTCCGGCAGCAGGCTCGTGGTCGTCGCCGACCACACCAAGTGGGGCACCGTCGGGATCTCGACGATCGCCGAGCTGTCCGAGGCCGACGTGCTCGTGACCGACTCCGGTCTGGCCGACGCCGACCGGGCGGTCCTCGAGGGCGAGGTCGACCACGTGATCATTGCGCGCCCCGGAAGGTGACGTACGTGCAGAAGGTGCAGAAGCTGACCACCCGGATGGCCGACGGCCGGGAGATCATCTGGTTCGACGGCCCCGACCACGCCCCCCGCGATCCGGCGGGCCTGGTCGACGCCCGTGACCTCCCGCGGGTCGTGCCCGCCTCGCAGCTGCGCTACGACGCCCTGGCCGGGGAGTGGGTGACGATCGCCGCACACCGGCAGGACCGCACCTACAAGCCGCCGGCCGACCAGTGCCCGCTGTGCCCCAGCCGCGACGGCCGCCACACCGAGGTGCCGGGCCCGGAGTACGGCGTCGTCGCGTTCGAGAACCGCTTCCCGTCGTTCGGGTCGGCGCCCGGCGCGCCGCTGCCCGAGCCGGGCCCGGTGCCGCAGGCGGCGTCGGGCCGGTGCGAGGTCGTCTGCTTCACCGACGACCACGACACCCCGTTCTCCCGGCTGACGCCCGACCGCGCCCGCCTGGTGCTGGAGGCGTGGGCCGACCGGACCGCCGAGCTGGGCGCCCGGCCGGGGGTCCGCTACGTCTTCCCGTTCGAGAACCGGGGCGCCGAGATCGGCGTGACGCTGTCCCACCCGCACGGCCAGATCTACGCCTACCCCTACGTCCCGCCGTTCCCGCAACGGATGCTCGCCCACGTCGCCGCGCACCGTGAGGCGACCGGGGAGAACCTGTTCGACACGCAGCTGGCCGCCGAGCGGGCGGGGGAGCGGGTCGTCGTCGCGGGGGAGCACTGGACGGCGTTCGTGCCGCAGGCGGCGCGCTGGCCGGTCGAGGTGCACCTGTACCCGCACCGTCCGACCCCGGACCTGCCCGCCCTCGACGAGGCCCAGCGCGCCGAGTTCGCGACCCTCTACCTCGACGTGCTGCGCCGCCTCGACGCGCTCTACGACGACGAGCTGCCCTACGTCGCGGGCTGGAACCAGGCCCCGGTGCTGGAGTCCGACGGTCGCTCCGACGCCCGGCTGCACCTGCGCCTGCACTCGATCCGCCGGGCGCCGGGGAAGATCAAGTACCTGGCGGGGTCGGAGTCCGGCGCGGGCGCGTTCATCTCCGACGTGCTGCCCGAGGCGGTCGCGGAGCGGCTGCGTTCGCTGTAGCCGGGGGCGGACGGCGGGTGCAGGAACACGCGGTGATCCGTTGTCCGCGCGCGTTCAGAAGCGCGCGTCCGGCGGATCTGCGCACGGAACGCGGATCATCGAGCGGGCCGTGGACAGCACGATTGCTCCGCCCCGACGTGCGTCGAGGCCGGTACCCCTCCCCAGGGGCACCGGCCTCGGACGTCGGTGACGCGGTCGGTCAGACCCGGACCGCGTTGTGGAACGGCATCGCGTCGATGTCGGAGTACTTGACCGGCTCACCGCTGGTGGAGGCGTGGAGCACCTTGCCGTTGCCGGCGTAGATACCGACATGGCTCACCGGGGAGTAGAAGAACACCATGTCGCCGGGCTTGAGCTGGCTCTTGGAGACCGGGGTGCCGTCCATCTGCGACTGTGCGCTGGAGGTGCGCGGCAGGTCGACGCCGATCTGCTCGAACGCCCAGACCATCAGGCCGGAGCAGTCGAACGCGCTCGGGCCGGTGGCGCCCCACTTGTAGGGCTTGCCGAGCTGCTGCTTGGCCTGGGCGAGCGCCTGGGCACCGTCCGAGGAGCCGGTCAGGCCGCCGACGATGTCGCCGAGCCCGCCGCCGTCACCGTCGTCGTCACCGCCGCCGCCGTTGCGGGCGGCCGCCTCGGCGGCCTTCGCACGGGCCTCGGCCGCCTTCGCCGCGGCCTCCTTCTGGGCGACGGCGGCGATGCGGGCCGCGTCGGCCTTCTCGAACGCCTGCGGGACCGACGCGGTGACGTTCTCGAAACCGCTGGTCAGGGTGGACGCGGCGTCGCTGGTGCCGGTGCCGCCGTGCTCGGAGCCCGCGGCCGGGACCGACAGCTTCATCGTGGCCTCGTTGGCCGCGCCGGTGAGGTCCATGTCCGCGGAGGTCTCGGGGGACTGCTCCGGCGAGCTGAGCGCCGACACGACGCCCATGACCGCGGTGGCGCCGACCAGGGTGGCCGACATGGTCGCGACGACCGCGCGCGGGTGACGCCCGAGCGGCCCGGTGTCCGAGGTGCCGCCGAGCAGGCCGATCGCGGTCCGCGAGGTGACGCCGGCGGGGGTGTCCTGCGCGTCGCGGGTGATGACGGTGTCGCCGCCGGACGCGGCGGGGAGGCCGGTCGCGGGGGTGTCGATGCGCTCCAGCTCCGGGCCGGGGGCCTCGGAACGGCGGGCTCGGCGGCTGCCGGGCGCGGGGGTGTCGAAACCGGCCTCGGAGTAGCGCGCGAGCAGGTCGGCGGCGGAGATGCCCGCGCCGGCGTCGCGGTCCCGGCGACGCCGGGGGACGTCGCTCTCGGGTGTATGGAGGTCCGGGGTCAGTGCAGTGGTCATTCGGGGGTCCTCGCCACCCCGGATCCGCCCCGGTCCTCGTGACCGGACACGGCTCCGCCCGCTGCGTGCTGGGTGGGCGCCAGGGGGAGTGTCGGCCAGCGGGGAGCGGGGGACCGACCAGGCGCACCAGCCGACATCTCGTCGGCCAGCCAGGAGCGACCGTAACCGCTCCGTGACACGGACACCGACCGGGCTCGCCGGGTGTGCGGCGAACGGCCGGTCCGGAGCGACCCACGCACCGGACCCGCGTCCAACGGTGGGTGCGGTGCGCCGTTCGGGTCGTACGGTCGGTGTGCTGCGCCGAACGGTGCGTGTGAGGCGGTGACGCGGTGCGCACCGTGACCGGGACGGCCCCGGACGGACCAGCCCCCTCACGAACCCGGCACGCCCGCCGGCGACGCCCGGGCGGCACCGCGTCCGGTGACTGCGCCGGGAGGCGGTCCGGGCCGTGGCGGACGGAGCAGCACGCGGGAGGCGTCCCGTGCCTGGTGAGCGCGGGTACCGGGTGCTCTGCGACGATCGGGGCGCATACCGGCCGTGACCGGTGCGGCGCGCACCGGCCGGCTCGGCGCCGGGGGCCGGTGCCCGGGGCGGACCCGGTGCGGCGCAACGTGACGTCGGCCGCACACGGTGAACCGGGCGCCGGTCCGCGACGTAGGCACACGGGGACACGTCTGCGAGCGGACGGGTCCCGGGGCCGGACCACCGACACGGACCCACCGACGAGGACCCACGACCCGGGAGGTCGCAGCAGTGCCGGAGCGAGCAGGCGGCCCCGTCTGGGTGGGCGAGCTCGTCCACCACCGTGCCGTGCACGGCACGGATCGCGGGGCCGGTGACCTCGTCGTCCCGCCGCGGTTCGGCTCGGCCCGGCTGCTGGTCACCGACGGAGGCGTCCCCGTCGGGCAGGCCGAGGTCCCGCTGCACGAGGGCCGGGCGCGCGCCGCCGACCTGGCCCGGGCCGCCGCGGCCGTCGCCGGGCGTGAGCCGCCGGGGGAGCCTGCGGTGTCGGCCGAGCCGCTCACCGTCGTGGTCGCGACGCGGGGGCGGCCGGAGAGCGTACGCCGCTGCCTGGCCGCGGTGCTGGCAGGCGACCACCCGGACGTGACCGTGCTCGTCGTCGACAACGACCCGCCCGACGAGCACACCCGCGAGGTCGTCCGTGACTGCGCGGACCCGCGGGTCCGTTACGTCCGCGAGCCGCGCCGCGGTGTCTCGGTCGGACGCAACCGCGGCCTCGCCGAGGCCCGCACCGCGGTCGTCGCGTTCACCGACGACGACACCGAGCCCGACCCGCGGTGGGCGTCGCGGATCGCCGGGTCCTTCGCCGAGGACCCCGGTCTCACCGCGCTGAGCGGGCCGGTGCTCGCCGCGCGGCTGGAGACGCCCGAGGAGCGGGCCGCCGACGTCGCGCTGGCCTGGAACAAGGGCTTCCTGCCGCGCCGGTTCCGGCTCGACGACCCGCCCGCGGACTCCCCGGTGTTCCCGTTCTCCCCGGGCCTGTTCGGGATCGGGGCCAACCTGGCGGTGCGTGCCGAGCCGGTCCGTGCGCTCGGCGGGTTCGACGAGGCGCTCGGCCCGGGCCGGCCCACCCGCGGAGGCGAGGACATCGAGCTGCTGGTCCGGATCGTGCTCGACGGCGGCACCCTGGCCTACCTGCCCTCGGCCTGGGTGTGGCACCACCACCGGCCGTCGCCGGGGGAGCTGCGTGAGCAGATGGGCGGCTACGCGCTGGGTCTGGGCGCGTTCCTGGGCAAGGTCGCGCTGGATCCGCGGGCGCGCCGGCTGGCGGTGCGCCGGTTCCCGGCCGCGCTGGGGCGGCTGCGCGACATCGTGCGCCGCGAGTCCTCGACGCCGGCCACGGTCGCGCGGGCCCGGAAGGAGCCCGCGCCCACCG
>NZ_JAMXSG010000176.1:0-12264 GCF_024124365.1 Pseudonocardia sp. McavD-2-B | reverse complement strand
GCCCACGCCGTCGAGCTGGCCGACGGCGACGCGCCCCGCAGCGGCGACGCGCAGCTCGACCGTGCCCGGCGGCGCGCGACACCGGAGCTGGTCGACGTCCTGTGCCGCTACCCGCGCGCGGCAGCCGGCCGCAGCCGCGTCGCCGCGCTGACCACCGCACTGGACGACGCGCTGCGCGACCGATGAGTGCGGAGCCGCGCGGCGGTCCCTCCTGCATGCCGATCGTTGCGGGCCACCTGCTCACCGACCCTGCCGGCCGAGACGCCCTCGTCCCCGAGGGGACGCGGGCGGTCGCGCTCGCGCGCTCGGCCCCGGGCTGCCCGGACTTCGCCCTGACCGCGAACACCCTGGACCCGGCGCGGGTGAACGTCGTCGAGCGCTGGGCCTCGGAGGAGGAGCTGCTCGCGTTCCGCGGCTCCGGACCGGACGGGAACACCGCGGCCCGGATCCTGGGCGCGGACGTGCGGCGCTACGCCATCTCCTCGGTCGGCTACGCCTGACGCTCACGCGCCGCGGGCGACCCCGGCGAGCGCGGCCTTCGCGAACGCCTCCGGCTGCTCGACGTGCACGAGGTGCCCGGCGCCGTCGACGGTCTCGGTGTGCAGCCCGGGGACGACGGCGGCGACGCGGCGGTGCAGGTCGGCGTACCACCCGATGCTCCGCCCGCCGAGCAGCCAGGTCACCGGGACCGGGATCCGGGCGAGCCGCGCGGTCGGGACGTGCTCCATCATCAGCCCGTAGGGGTGGACGCCCAGCTCGGCGAGGACGCTCGGCGCGTTCGCGTACAGCTCCCCCTTCGCCTCGGGCGGGAGCGGGTCGAAGCCGTTGCCGCCGTCGGCCCAGCGGGCCGCACAGCGGAGGAACGTCGCCGCGGCCTCCCGTCGGCGGCCGCGGACCTGGTCGGCCTTGGCCCGGGCGAGCGCCGCGAGCAGCGACGGCGAGGCCCCGCGCAGCCCGTGCCACGGCGCCTCGACGACCACCAGCGACCGGAACAGCTCGGGCCGCTCCACCGCGCAGGCGAGCGCGGTGTTGCCACCGGAGCTCCACCCGAGCACGTGCGCGGGCGCGCCGACGTGGTCGATCACGGCGGCCAGGTCGGCGACGTGCAGGCGGTAGTCGCGCACCGGCGGGTGGGCCGAGCGGCCGTAGCCGCGACGGTCGTAGGCGAGCACCCGGTGGCCGCCCGCGGCGAGGTCGTGCACCGTCCCGCCCCAGGACGACGCCTGCGCCCCTGTCCCGTGGACGAGCACGAGCGGCGTGCCGCTGCCGTACTCGTCGCAGGCCAGGGTCGTGCCGTGCACCGGGATCCGCATCGTCGCGCCCTCCGTAGTCCGTCCGTTGCGGACACACTGAGGATGATCTACGTGACATCAGGATCCTGTCGCCAACCGGTCCGGTTGCGGATCTCCGGCGTCCGGGTCAGGGCGCGCTCCCGTCGACGGTCGTCGCGAGCCGGCGCCCGTCGGCGCCCCGGGCGAAGAACAGCGCCAGGACGAGGAGGTCGTCGACGTTGGTGGCCGCGAACACGGCTGCCGCCTGGGCGACCACGGACGGCTCCCGGGGGGGGGGCGGCGACGAGAACGGTAGGAGTCCCCGGGACGCCCCGTCCGGTGCCGCGACCGGACCGCGGAAACCGGCGTACCGGGTCCGTGACCGTCGCTAGTCTGCGCCGATGGTGACCATCCGACCGGCCGCTCAGGACGACGTCGACGTCTCGGCCGAGCTCGCCCGGCAGGCGTACGGGCACTACACCGCCCGGATCGGCCGTCCGCCCGCGCCGGTCGGCGCGGACTACGCGGCCGCGATGCGCGAGGCGACGATGTGGGTCGCCGAGGACGACGGCCGGGTCGTCGGCCTCCTCGTCCTGCTCGACGGCGACGGCCGGCTCCTGCTCGACAACGTGGCGGTCGACCCGTCGGCGCAGGGGCGGGGCGTGGGCGCACGGCTGCTCGCCTTCGCCGAGGACGAGGCGCGGCGCCGCGGCCACGACCGGATCGAGCTCTACACCAACGAGGCGATGACGGAAAACCTCGGCTACTACTCGCACCAGGGCTACGTCGAGACCCGCCGCGCCGAGCAGGACGGCTACCGCAGGGTCTTCTTCACCAAACGCCTCGCTCCGGCCTGAGGCGTCCGGCCCTGGTCAGCGGACGCGGTGGTAGCGCAGGTGCACGGTCCCGCCGTCGAACACGCGTTGCTCGACCAGGCGCAGCCGCAGGTCCGCCCCGAGCGGCAGGTACCGCTTCCCGCCGCCGAGGACGACCGGCACCACCCGCGGGCGGAACTCGTCGATCAGGTCCAGCAGCGACGCGGCCAGCCCGGGCCCGCCCACGGCCAGCTCGCCGTCGGTCTCCTCCTTCAGCCGGGCCACCTCCTCCGGGGCGTCGGCGCGGCGGACGAGACGGCACCCGGGCGCGACGGAGGTCAGCGAGTCGGAGAACACCACCCGGGGGATCGCGGTGTAGAGCTGCGCGAACTCCGCCTCCACCGGGTGGCCGTCCGCCCGCTCGGGGGCGGTCCAGAAGTCCTCCATGATGTCGTAGAGGTTGCGCCCGAACAGGAACACCGATGTCGCCCGGGTCTGGTCGTTGGACAGGCGGTGCACCTCCTCGTCGGGGTCGCCGAAGGCGATGCTGCCGGTGGGGTCCTCGACGAAGCCGTCGAGGGACATGCTCATGGAGTAGCTGAGGAAACCCACGGGCGTCAGACCTTCCGGTTCCAGAACTGGTGGATGCGCCCACTCGGCGAGGCGACCGACTCGACCGTGAACCGGTCCTCGACTCCGTTCAGCCCCTCCCACGGGGACACCCCGCGCCCCAGCACGATCGGCAGGATCACCACGTGCATGACGTCGACCAGGTCGGCGTCGAGGAACTGCCGGATCGTCGAGGGTCCCCCACCGAGTCGCACGTCCAGGTCGCCCGCGGCCTTCTGCGCGACCGTCAGCACCTCCTGCGCCGACCCGTCGACGAAGTGGAAGCTCGTCCCGTTCGCGAACTCGATCGGCGGCCGCGGGTGGTGGGTCATGACGAACACCGGGGTGTGGAACGGGGGCTCGTCGTCCCACCAGCCCTGCCAGCCGTCGTCGGTCCAGGGGCCGGTCTGCGGGCCGAACTTGCGCCGCCCCATGATCTCGGCGCCGATGCCCTGGGCCCACGTGCTGGTCAGGGCGCGGTCCAGGGTGACGGGGGCGTCCACCCCGCCGATCCCGTGGATGAACCGCCCGTCGAACCCGGCGAAGAGCCGTCCGGCGTCGCCGATCGGGGCGTCGAGGGTCACGTGGTCGCCGGCGGCGTAGCCGTCGAGCGAGATGAACAGATTGTGCACCCGGGTGCGGGGCATGGGGCCTCCTCGGTGAACGCGCGGACCGCGTCGCGACGGTGGACCGCCGGGGGCGGCGGAACTCATCGGTCGACGCGGGTCCGGCTGCTGGCCGGCGTCGTCCGGGACCGGCTCGTCGTCGAGGCGGGGCGCGGTCCGGCACGGGCCGACGCCCGGATGACCGAGACGGAGAGCATCGTGGACACCGTCGTGGCCGGACCGGCCGGGCAGCACCGCGTCCTCGGACGAGCGGCTCACCCCGTTGACGCCGGACCGGTGGGGCCGGCCGGTCCCGGACCGTCGCGAGTGCAGGCATCGACGAGCCCGCGCAGAGCCCGTGACCCTGCCGGTTGCTCAGGAGCCGATCGCGACGATCCGGGTGACGACGAGCGTCACGAGCCGGTCCCCGGGGTGGATCGCGGCCGGTACGGCTCCGACGGTGGCGCGTACGGAGGTCACCGACGGCCCGGACGCTCGTCGAGGTGGACGGTGACGGCGTCCCCGGCCTGCTTGCCGATCGTCGTCCGCACCGCCGCGGTCACGGGCAGCTTGTGCGTCCCGTCGCCGAGCGCCATGAAAGAGCTCTGGAACGGATGGCCGTCGATCGTGCCCGGACCTTGACCGGGCCGCGGGTGGCGAAGAACTCGGCCGACCAGTCGGTGCGCAGGTAGACCCACCCGCCCGGCGCATCGCTCTTCTCGAGCGTGGCGGTGAACGTGTGGTCGAGGGCGTGGGAGGCGACGGGATCGCTCATCGGGTCTCCTTGTCGGGTGGCTGTCCGCGGGTCTGCCCGACCTGGACGACAGCACCACCGCCGCCCGGGATCGTGCGTGTGCCCCTGGCGACCGCAAGCACGGACAGCGTGTTGCGCTCCTCCGCGACATGGTGGGGCGGTTCACGGGTCGCGATGCTCGCCGTTGCTTCTCCTCGCACAGCAGAAGGCCGAGCAGCCGGTTCGCTCCGAGAGCCTGCGGCTCCGGATCCGCGGATCGTGCACCGTGATCGCGGCTGGACTTCGAACCCGGGCGGTACCGCCGCACCGGTCAGGACCGGCTACGACCGGACGACATCGTCTCGGTTCCGTCAGGCGTCAGCGCTGGCCAGAGGGGTAGTCGGGATGTGGAAGCGGGGTGCCCCCGGGTCGGACTCGAAGCGACACCGGGACCTTTCTAAGGGGGAGCCGGGGTGCCGACACCGCCACCACACCGACCTGGGCAGATAGCGATTCCGGTCGGCTGCGTCGCCGAACTTCACCACGTACTCGGCACGGGCATGTCGATGGCGCTAGGGCCGATGGTCGGCACGGACAAGTGCGGAGCGTCGCCTCGTGAAGACGATCCCGACGAGCACACACGACGAGGGCCGCGACGGCGATCACCGCACAGACGACGTCGAAGGGGCCGATCGTCGAGTAGCTGTGTCTCGTCACAACGGCCGAGACGACGACGATGAGCGGGCCGAGTCCCGCGTCCGCGTAGCGTCCGTGCGCTGCACCGACGGGGGTGTCTCCCCCACCCGCCCGGCCTCCTGGTGATCTCCTCGCGGCGCGGGTTCCCCCCTGCCAGGCTCGGCGCGCCGTGAGGAGATCACCCAGTTCTGCCGCACTCCCTTGATCTCCGAGCGGTGTCGGGTCCGGGCGGAGCCCGGGGGCCTTGTCGTACAAGCCCTCGAAGGTGTCTGACCAGCGCCGGGAGACTGACTCTCCAAGCTGCGTTATGGCACGGTCTATCAGGCCAGAGTGAGTCCGACGGTTCGCGAGCAGCGAGGAGGCACTGATCTTCGTGGAGACACAAGAACTGCACTCGGTCCTTCAGGCGCAAGCGGAGCGGCTCCTCAGCGAGCCGGGGGCTGACCAGGACACAGACCAGCAGTACACCCGGATCTGCGATGACCTGGTGCGAGCGGTACCCCACGCCAAATGGGCTGCGCTGACCACTCAGGACCGGTCGGGGTTGCACTGCCTCGCAGCCACCGACAAGCGCATCCCGGAGTTGGCCCGGGTCATGGTGGACTGCGGACACGGGCCGTGCATCGATGCCATCGCGGCCGGTTCCCTGAGTGAGGTCGTCATCGACGACTTCACGGAGGCCGGCGATCGGTGGCCGGTCTTCGCCCCAGCCGCCGCCAGTGCGGGGATGCGCAGCGTCCTGTGCCACGCCATGGCCCCTGAGGAACATCCGATCGGTGCGATGACGGTGTGGTCGGACGAGGTCGGGGCGTTCAGCGACGACCGCTCGCGCACCATCATGGCCGCGTTCGTCACACAAGCCGCGGTAGCGGTGTACGGCGCGCAGCGCGCCGAGCACCTCGTGAAGGCTTTGACGAGCCGCGACGTCATCGGGCGGGCCAAGGGAATCCTGATCGAGCGGTTTCGCTTGACCGATGACAGCGCTTTCCGACTGCTGGTGCGGTCCTCCCAGGACGTCAACATGAAGCTCTGCGACGTGGCCGAGGTTCTCTGTCGTGAGGCGGAAGCACGGGCGATGACGGTGCCGCAGGCGCGATCGGGATCTGGCTCCGACTTGGCACGGTAGCGGGGCCGGCGCTGCCGGCCCCGCGCCGCCGCCAGGCGGCGCCGTGACGAGTGTCGTCTCCTGACCCGGAACCCGGTCACGGCGATCGCATGGACGATCCCGCGCACGGTGAAGTCGGTGGACAAGCGGGTCGTCGTCAACGCTGCGCAGGCCCGGGCGCTGCTCTCGGCTGCCGGAACCCAGAGGCCCAGTGGTCCCGGGCTCGTCGCCTTCCCCGGCCTGCTCTACTACGCCGCGCTGCGGCCGGGTGAGGCCGTGACGTTGCGGGCGGCTGACCTCCGGTTGCCCGACGATGGCTGGGGCGAGCTGCTGCTGACCGGCTCCACCCCGGAGGCCGGCGCTTCCTGGACCGACAACGCCGGCGCCGCGAGGAGCGGGAGCTGAAGCACCGGGCCCGTCTCCCCCACCGCTCACCGTCCTGCTGCGGGCGCACCTCGCCGAGCACGGCACGACGCCGGACGGCCGGCTGTTCCGCGGTGTCCGCGGTGGTGATCTCCCGGAGGGCACCTACTGCCGGGTATGGCGGAAAGCTCGCGCGAGCGCTCTCACCGAGTCGGAGGCCGCTTCGCCGCTCGCCCGACGCCCCTACGACCTCCGCCACGCCGCGGTCTCGACATGGTTCAACGCGGGGGTGCCCTCGACCCAGGTCGCCGAGTGGGCCGGACACAGCGTCGCCGTCCTGCACCAGATCTACGCGAAGTGCATCGTCGGCCAGGAGGACGCCGCCCGGCAGAGGATCGCCGATGCCCTTGGGGCTACCCCGTGAGCGACGAAACTTCGGTACGTATTCGGTACAGCCACCCGCCGAGCACCGGTCAGGGCCGGGCACGACCGGACAACATCATCTCGGCTTCGTCGGGTGTAATTGCTGGTCAGAGGGGTATTCTCGACGTGGAGCGGGGTGCCCCCGGTCGGACTCGAACCGACACCGGGACCCTTTTAAGGGGCCTGCCTCTGCCGTTGGGCTACGGGGGCGCCGCGACAGCGTAGCCAGGGCGGGAAGGACTCATGCCGAGCACCGAGAAGGTCGACCTCCGGGGCGCCGCGGCGACCCTGCTGATGACCCTCTACATGCGACGCCTGGACGCCCGGTCCCGCCGCCCGATCCTGGGCGACCCGTGGGCGGAGCCCGTCTGGGACCGCATCGAGCACGATGTCCACGGCCTCTGGCAGTTCACCGGCGACGTCTCGACCATCGTGTGCCGCGCCGCGATCCTCGACGGCTGGACACGGGAGTTCCTCTCCACCGAGCCCGCCGGGCAGGTCCTGCACCTGGGCTGCGGGCTGGACAGCAGGCCGTTGCGGGTCGGGGTGCCGTCGACGTGCCGCTGGGTCGACGTCGACCAGACCGAGGTGATGGAGGTCCGACGCCGGCTCTACGACCTCCCCGACAGCATCGAGCAGGTCCCCGGCTCCGTCACCGACGACGACTGGTGGTCCGCCGTCGACCTGACGCTGCCGACACTCGTCGTCGCCGAGGGGCTCTTCATGTACGTCCCGGCCGATGCCGTGCACGCCACCGTCGACCGGGTCGTGTCCGGAACACCCGCGGCGACGCTGGCGTTCGACGCCGTCGCTCCGTGGACGGTGCGTGCCTCGCGCTGGACGCCGACGTTCCGCGCCGTCGGTACCGAGTTCCGGTGGTCGTGGAATCCCGCGGAGTTCGCGCACCGGCACCCGTCGCTGACCGAGCGCGACGACATCTCGATCTACGACGAGGTGTCCCTGCGTGAGCCGCGGGTGTGGCTGCGCCCGCTGTTGTCGGCGGCCGGGCACGTCCCCGCCATGCAGGACGCGATGCGCCTGCACCGCTTCACCACCGGCTGAGCCGCGGGACCGGGACGTCGCCGAGATGCAGCTCAGCGGGCGACTACCCGTACCGGAACCCCGCTGAGCTGCATCTCGGCGACGTCTGCGGCGCGGGGGACGCGAGGCGACCGGACAGGCGGGGGCGTCGCGGCGGAGGGTGTTGCGTGGAGGTGAGCAGAGCACAGCCACGCCGGAAGAGCCCCCCGAGCAGCGGCGAGGATGTTCATCGTCGGATCGGCGACAATCCCGCGGCGCGCGCGGTATCCGCCAGGACCTGCTCGACCATGGCCGGGGTCAGCCGTCCGGTGAAGGTGTTCTGCTGGCTCACGTGGTAGCAGCCGAACAGCTCCAGCGGCTCCCGGTCGGGCCGGGCCGGGGCCAGCGTCACCGACGCCCCGTGCCCGAACTTCGGGGCCGGCCGCGGGACCGTCCACCCCGCTCCGGCGAGCACCGGCAGCAGCGCCTGCCACCCGAAGCCGCCGAGCACCATGATCGAGCGGACCGTCGGCGCGAGCAGGTCGAGCTCCTGCTCCAGCCAGTTCCGGCAGGCGTCGCGCTCGGCCGGGGTCGGCTTGTTCGCCGGCGGCGCGCAGTGCACGGGCGCGGTGATCCGGACCCCGTGGAGCGCCAGGCCGTCGCCGATGTGCGAGGCGGTCGGCTGCGAGGCCAGTCCGACGGCGTACAGCGCGGCGTAGAGCACGTCGCCGCTGCGGTCGCCGGTGAACATGCGCCCGGTCCGGTTGGCGCCGTGCGCGGCGGGAGCCAGCCCGACGATCAGCATCCTCGCGTCGGGTGGACCGAAACCGGGCACCGGGCGTCCCCAGTAGGTCTCGTCGCGGAACGCGGCCCGCTTCTCCCGGGCCACCTGCTCGCGCCACTCCACCAGCCGCGGACAGGCCCGGCACTCGGAGATCCGCTGGTCCAGGACCGCCAGGTTCATGCGATCGATCGCGCGATCCCGTCGAGGATGTCGTGCTCGGAGACGACGACCCGGTCGATCCCGGCGCGCGCATGCAGCTCGTCGGCCAGGGCCTGCACGACCAGCGCCCCGGCACCGATGACGTCGACGCGGCCCGGGTGCAGCGAACCGTGCTTCTCCCGCTCCGACCGCGACGACCGGATCAGCAGGTCCGCGACCCGGTGCAGGTCCTCGCGGGTCAGCGTCGAGCCGTGCACCTGCTCGCGGTCGTAGGCGGGCAGCTCCTGGGCGATCCCGGACAGCGAGGTGATCGTCCCGGCCACCCCGACCCAGGTCGTCGCGGTCTCGACCGGCACCGATGCGAACGCCTCGGCCAGCACCTCGGCGGCGACCGCACGCGCGGAGTCGATCTCGGCGTCCGACGGCGGGTCCGAGGGCAGGCAGCGCTCGGTCAGCCGCACCGACCCCATGTCGACCGACTTCGCCGCGGTCACCACGGCGGCCCCGTCGCGCAGCTCCCCCACGACGACCTCGGTGGACCCGCCGCCGACGTCGGTCACCACGAACGGGCCGTCGTCGGGGTCGAGGTCGCCGACGGCGCCGACGAACGACAGCCGCGCCTCCTCGTCGCCGGAGATGATCTCCGCCTCGACGCCCAGGGTGTCGCGGACCATCGCGAAGAAGTCCTCGCGGTTCGACGCGTCCCGGGTCGCCGACGTCGCGACCATCCGGATCCGCTCGGCTCCCTTACGGCGGGCGGCGACGGCGTAGTCGACCAGCGCCACCCGGGTCCGCTCCAGCGCCTCCGGGTCGAGCCGGCCGGTCGCGTCGACGCCCTTGCCCAGCCGCACGATCCGCATCTCGCGGTGCAGGTCACGCAGCTCCTTCTGCCCGTCGAACGCCTCGGTGACGTCGGCGACCAGCAGCCGGATCGAATTGGTTCCGCAGTCGATGGCGGCGACCCGCGACATCGGCACTCCCTGCTCTCGGCGACCGTCGGGCCTCACCGTAGTCGGGATCGGCCGGTGGAGCCGCCCGTCCGGGTTACCCTCCGGTAATGGCGACGACGCACACCCCGGCCCCGGTGTCCGACCTCGGCACCCACGAGGTCCTCAACCAGGTCCCGCCGCGCTCGGACGGCGACCTGCTCTCCGCGGACCCGGCCGTCGTCGAGGCGCTCGCGCGGGAGGGCGGGGACGCGGCGGCGCTGGAGTCGGTGGCCGCGGCCGTCGGGACCGCGGAGCACCGCGAGCACGCCCGCTCCGCGAACGCCTGCGAGCCGGAGCTGCGCACGCACGACCGCACAGGGCACCGCGTCGACGAGGTCACGTTCCACCCGTCCTGGCACGAGCTGATGCGCACCAGCGTCGGACACGGCCTCGCCGCCGCTCCGTGGGCGGAGGAGCCCGGGACCGGCGCGCACGTCACCCGCGCGGCGGGCTTCTACCTCACCTCGCAGGTCGAGCAGGGTCACCTGTGCCCGATCTCGATGACCTACGCGTCGGTACCCGCACTGCGGCACGCGCCCGAGCTCGCCGCCGCCTACGAGCCCGGCCTGACCGCCCGCCGCTATGTGCCCGGCCTCGCCGTCCCGGCCGGCAAGGACGGCCTCCTCGCGGGCATGTCGATGACCGAGAAGCAGGGCGGCTCCGACGTCCGCGCCGGCACCACCGTCGCCACCCCGCAGCCCGACGGCAGCTACCGCCTCACCGGCCACAAGTGGTTCACCAGCGCCCCGATGAACGACCTGTTCCTCACCCTCGCCCAGGCCCCCGGCGGGCTGACCTGCCTGGTCCTGCCCCGGGTGCTGCCCGACGGCACGCGCAACGCGATCCGGCTGCAGCGGCTCAAGGACAAGCTCGGCAACCGGTCCAACGCGTCGTCGGAGATCGAGTACGCGGGCGCGGTCGGCTGGCGGGTCGGCGACGAGGGCCGCGGCGTCCGGACGATCATCGAGATGGTCTCGATGACCCGGCTGGACTGTGTGCTGGGCTCCGCGGCGACTGCGCGGGCCGCGGTCACCGAGGCCGCGCACCACGCCGCGCACCGGTCCGCGTTCGGGGCCCGACTCGCCGACCAGCCACTGATGCGGGAGGTCCTCGCCGAGCTCGCCGCCGAGACCGAGGCCGCGACCGTCCTGGCGCTGCGGCTGGCCGGCGCCGTCGACCGGGGTGAGACGGCGCTGCTGCGCCTGGCCCTGCCGGTGTCGAAGTACCTGGTGTGCAAGCGGACCTCGACCGTCGTCGCCGAGGCGCTGGAGTGCCTGGGCGGCAACGGCTACGTCGAGGAGTCCGACCTGCCCCGGCTCTACCGGGAGGCGCCGCTGAACTCGATCTGGGAGGGCTCGGGCAACGTCACCGCGCTCGACGCGCTGCGCGCCATCGCCCGCGAGCCGCACGCCGTCGACGCACTTCTCGGCGAGATCGACCTCGCCGCGGGAGCCGACCCGCGGCTGGACGCGACGGTCACCGCGCTGCGCGCCGAGCTGACCGCGCCGGAGGAGCGCCGGGCCCGCCGTCTCGCGGAGCTGGCCGCGCTGGCGCTGCAGGGGTCGCTGCTGGTGCGTCACGCCCCGACGGCCGTCGCGGACGTCTTCCTCGCGACCCGGCTCGACGCCGACGGGCCGCTGCGCACGGCCGGGACGCGGCCGGGCAAGGACACCGTCGGGGTGCTGCTGGAGCGGGCGACGCCGGGGATCTAGAGGCAGGGCGGCCCGGACCGCCACCACTCGCCGATCTCCTCGAGTGCCTCGTCGCCGAACGGGTTCACCCCGGACCCGGCGGCGAGGGCGTGCGCGACGTGCACGTGCAGGCACTTGACCCGGTCCGGCATCCCCCCGGCCGTGACGTCGGGGTGCGTGGCGAGCGGCTCGATGGCGTCGCGCTCGGCGAGATAGGTCTCGTGGGCGCGGCGGTAGGCGCCGGCCAACTCGTCGTCGACGGCCAGCCGCTCCTCCATCTCCCGCATCCGGCCCTCGGCCTCGAGGGTTCCGATCCGCGACGCCAGCCGGGCGCAGGTCAGGTAGTACAGCGTCGGGAACGGGGTGCCGTCGGGCAGCCGCGGCGCGGTCTGCACGACCGCCGGGTGCCCGGACGGGCAACGGTAGGCGACCGCGAGGACCCCGCGCGGGGCGCGACCGAGCTGTTCGGCGACGGCGTCGAGGTCGGCCTGGGCGACCGGGCCCGGCTCCAGACCGGGCGGACGGGAACGAGTGCTGCTCACACCGTCATCGTCGCGGGTCGCCCGTGACGTCGTTCCACAGGGTGTGGAACCAGGGCACGCCGGGCTCGGCCTGGCCGTCCTCGACGACCGGCGCCGGCGGGGCCGGGAACTGCACGACGTAGGGGGTCTCCCCCGGCTGGACCATCCCGAGCCGGGACCGGGCCTGCGCCTCGACCTCGGCCGGATCCGAGAGCCGGGCGCGGTCGGAGGACAGCCGCGCGACGTCGGCCTCCAGCGCCTGCTGCCGGTCGGAGACGTCGGCCAGCTCCTGGCGCTGGGCGACGAAGTTGTGCAGCGGCACCGCGACGGTCAGTGCGAGCGCGCAGACCACGATGGCCAGGATCGCGGCCCGCTTCGTCGACGACAGGCCCAGCAGCCCGGTGGTGCGGGCGACGACCTCGCCGGCGCGGGACCGGGCGCGGGTCAGACGGGGCCGGGCGCCCTGCGGTCCGGCCGGCC
>NZ_JAMXSG010000175.1:0-12327 GCF_024124365.1 Pseudonocardia sp. McavD-2-B | reverse complement strand
CCGGGCCGGGCGCGGTCGTCGCCGACCCCACCGACCGCGCCGGTTCCGCCGACCCGGCCGGGTCCGTGGACCCGACCGGGGACGGCGAGCCCCTGCCCGACGACCTCTCCGACGACGCAGCCGGGTTGCCGGGCTCCGACCTCTCCGGCGACGTTGCGGGGCTCCAGCCGGGCGACGACCCGTACGCGGGGGTGCCCGACGACTTGCGCGGCGGCCTGGGCGGGCTCGGCGGCGCCGGCCGCCACGGCGAGTTCGACGGCGCCGGTCGCCGCCCGCAGGCGCCGCGGGAGGCGTGGCGCGAGCTGTCCCGGGTGGTGCTCGCCGCAACCGACCCCGCCCAGCCCTACGGCGCAGCCCTGCCCTGGCCGGACACGACCGGCGAGACCCGGCACCGCCCCGGTCGCAAGGCCGGCGCCCTGGTCACCCTGGTCGACGGGGCGCCCGCGCTCTACGTCGAACGGGGCGGGAAGTCGCTGCTGTCGTTCACCGAGGACCGCGACGAGCTGCGCGCCGGCGCCGAGTCGCTCGCCGGGGCGGTGCACGAGGGCTGGCTCGGGTCGCTCGCCGTGGAACGCGCCGACGGGCAGGACTCGCTGGTCTCGGCGCTGTCCGAGGTCCTCACCGAGGCCGGGTTCCGGGTGACGCCGAAGGGGCTGCGGCTGCGGGCCTGACCGGGCACCTACCCCCGTCGGACGCCCGCGGCCGGACCGTGGGGGGTGCGGCCCGGGGCAGGCGCGCGGGCGGCCGGAGTCGGTACACATCTGACGGAGGTCCCCCGTGACGCTCGAACTGGCCCTGCCCGACGGCAGCACCCGCTCGGTGGAGGTCCACCGGGTCTTCAACGCCGGGTACGCCGGACGCGCCCAGGAGGAGGTCGCCGCGCACGTCGCCGAGCTGGCCGAGCTGGGCGTGCCGGCCCCGGACACGGTGCCGGCGCTGTACCCGGTCTCGCCGTACCTGGCGTCGCAGACCGACCGGGTCCCCGCCCAGCACGACCGGACCTCCGGCGAGGCGGAGTGCGCCCTGGTCGTCGGCGACGACGTGACCGACCCGCTGCTGACCGTCGCCTGCGACCACACCGACCGCGCCCTGGAGGTGCACGGCGTCGCGTGGAGCAAGAACGCGGGTCTCGACGTCCTGGGCCGGAAGGCCTGGCGGCTGTCGGAGGTCGCCGGCCGGCTCGACGACATCAGCCTGCGCGCGTGGGTCCGTCACGGCGGCAGCGAGGAGCTCGTGCAGGACGCGACGCTGGCCGCCCTCCTCCCGCCCGGATACTGGGTCGACCTGCTGCGCGAGCGCGGCTGGCTGGTGCCCGGCACCGTCCTGCTGTCGGGGACCGTCGCGATGAGGCCGGGGGGCGACCAGTTCGCCGACGCCTGGCGGGTGGAGCTGCACGACCCGGCCACCGGCGACACGATCGGCCTGACCTACGAGGTCGACCGGCTCCCGGAGCCGATCGGCTGACCGGCCGCCCGACGGCGACCGGTCGGCAGGCCCGGTGGACGTGGCCGGGATCGCCCGCGGGCACCCGGCGCCGGCCGTGACGCCCGCCGCATCGGCGGGCGCGGCCGCCGCCCGTATCGGGTGGCACCATCGTTGTCATGCTCCGTCGCTCCCCCGGCACCCCGTCCCGTGACCGGCGTCTCGCTCTCGGGCTCGCGGGGCTGCTCGGCACCGCCGCCGTCCTGCACGTGGTGCGGCCCGAGCCGTTCGACTCGATCGTGCCGCGCAGCCTGCCCGGGGAGCCCCGGTTCTGGACCTACGCCTCCGGGGCCGCCGAGGGCGCCGTCGCCGCGGCGGTCGCGCATCCGCGGACCCGGCGTGCGGGCGGCTGGGCCGCGGCAGCGCTGTTCGCGGCGGTGTTCCCGGCGAACGTGTCGATGGCGCTGCACTGGAACCGTAAGGACCCGCTGTACCGGGCGATCGGCTGGGGTCGGCTGCCGCTGCAGGTCCCGCTGGTGCTGTGGGCACTGCGGATCGCCCGCAGCGCCCCGCGCGGCTGACCGGAGGGTGGGCCGCCGGTAGACCGAAGTCGATCGTCCACCGCCCGATGCCCGCTGCGCCGGACGGACCCCCGGGGTCTGATGGCGCCGGGCCCGGGACCGCCGGCGTCCACGTCGTCGCTCGGGGGGACACATGACGTCGCCGACCACGGTCCGGGACTCCGGCGCTGCACCCACGGCGGTTCCGCGGCTCGCGCGGCCCGTCGGGATCGTCGCCGGGGTGGTGGCCGTCGTCCACCTCGTCATGGGGGCGCTGGGGCGCGGGTACTGGTTCGACGAGGCGCTGATGCTGGCGATCGGGCGGCACCACCTCGACTGGGGGTCGGCCGACCAGCCCCCGGTCGCACCGGCGCTGGCCGGGCTCGCCGACGTCCTCGCACCCGGGGCGAACGGGGTGCTGCGGATCGTGCCGTCGCTGGCGACGGCGGGCGCGGTCGTCGTCGCCGCGTTGATCGCCCGCGAGCTGGGTGGCGACCGCCGCGCCCAGGTCCTCACCGCGCTCGCCCAGGCCACCGGGCTGTGGGTGACGCTGTTCGGGCACTTCCTGACGCCGTACTCGCTGGAGCCGCTGCAGTGGGCGCTGCTGCTGTGGCTGCTGGTGCGCTGGACCCGGGTCCGCGACGACCGGCTGCTCCTCGCCGTCGGCCCGCTGCTCGGCCTGGCCGCGCTGACGAAGTTCCAGGTCATCCTGCTGGGCGCGGTGCTGGTCCTCGCGATCGGCGTGGCCGGGCCGCGGGCGATGCTGCGACGGCCCGCGTTCTGGTGGGCGGCTCTGCTCGGTGCACTGATCGCGTCACCGACGCTGGTGTGGCAGGCCGTGCACGGCTGGCCTCAGCTGCGCATGACCTCGGTCGTCGCGCAGGAGTCGGTCCTGTTCGGCGGGCCGGGCCCCAACGCGGTGGCGATGCTGCTGCTGGCCGGGCTGCTCGGCACCGTGCTCGTCGTGGTGGGGGCGGTCGCGGCGTTCACGACGCCGCGGCTGCGGCCGTACCGCTTCGTCGCGGTGACCTTCCTCGTGCTGTGGATCGTGTTCGCGGTGACCGTGGGGCGTGCCTACTACCTGTGCGGTCTGCACGGTGCCGTCGCCGCGCTCGGGGCGGTGTGGTTCCAGGAGCGGCGCGCGACCGGGCGACGGCGGTGGTCCTGGGTGGCGTGGCCGGCCGGGGTGCTGTCGGTCGCCCTCGCCGCGGCGATGCTGTCCGCGAGCGCCGGGGCGGCCGACCCCGCCGTACCGGAGCGGATCGTCGGCGAGGTCGCCCGCGTCCGCGACGGGCTGCCCCCGGACCAGCGGGACCGCGCCGTCGTGGTGGGCGGCTCGTACATCTTCGCCGCCTACGTCGACACCGCCGACCCCGCGCTCGGCCTGCCGCCCGGGTACAGCGGCAACCGCAGCTACGGCTACTTCGACCCGCCCCCGGACGACCACGACGTCGTGATCTTCCTCGGCAGGGACCCCGGCCTGCTGGCCCCCACCGGGGTGGTCCTGCGACCGGTCACCGACCTCGGCGACGGCAACCGCATCTGGCTGGGCGAGGGCATGACGCACCCGTGGTCGCAGGTGTGGCCGCAGCTACGGACGCTCGTCGTGGACTGAGCCCGGCCGGCCCGGGCCCGCCCGGGTAGCGTCGCGGTCGTGCCCGAGGGAGACACCGTGTACCTGGCCGGCAAGCGGCTGCACACCGCGCTGTCCGGTCACGAGCTGCTGCGCGGCGAGCTGCGCCATCCGCGCCTGGTCGAGCACGACCTGGCCGGGCTGACCGTGACCGGCGTCGTCTCCGTCGGCAAGCACCTGTTCACCCGCTTCGACGACGGCCGCAGCCTGCACAGCCACTTCCGGATGGACGGCTCCTGGCACCTCTACCGGCCCGGCATGCGGTGGCGCCGGGTCGCGCACGAGGCCCGCGCGGTGCTGGAGACCGCCGACCGGGTCGCCGTCGGGTTCGCCCTGCACGACCTGGAGCTGCTCCCCACCGACGACGAGGACACCCTCGTCGGGCATCTCGGGCCCGACCTGCTCGACCCGGAGTGGGGCCCCGGCCACGACGCCGAGGCGCTGCGCCGGATGACCGCCCGGGCCGGCCACCCGCTCGGGCTGGTACTGCTCGAACAGCGGGTCATGGCCGGTCTCGGCAACCTCTACCGCAACGACATCTGCTTCCTGCTCGGGCTCACGCCCTGGGTGCCGGTCCGCGACGTGCCCGACCTGCCCGGGGTCATCGACCTGTCACGGCGGCTGCTGTCGTCGAACAAGGACCGCCCGGAGCAGACGACGACCGGCTCACTGGCCGCCGGCGAGGCGCACTGGGTCTTCGAGCGGCCCGGACGCCCGTGCCGCCGGTGCGGGACCCGCATCCGGACCGCAGACCAGGGCGACGACCACCGGGCCCGGGTCACCTACTGGTGCCCGCGCTGCCAGACGGGACCGTCCCCGCGCCCGGTGCGCCGGGCCACCGGCCCGCGCCGCGGTGCCCCCGGGCGACCGCCACCCGGCGCCGCCCGCACCCGCTGACCCCTGCTGCCACGGGCGCCACCGGCGGCCGGGCCTGCGGACAGCCGCCCGGGCCCGGACACACGTCCGCCGCGGTCCCTGGGCGGGACCGCGGCGGACGGGACGGAACGGGCGAGCGGCTCAGGCGGTGCCGGGCTGCTGCTGGTTCTGGGTGTTCTGCTGCTGGGCCGGCGCCGGCGAGGACGGCAGCTGCTGCTGCGGCTCCCCCTGGCCCACCTGCGGGGCCTGCTGACCCCCGGCGATCGGCGCCCCCGACATCGACGCCCGGATCTGCTCCAGCCGCGACATACCGGCCATGTCGGTGGTCGACTGCTGGACCTCCAGCATCCGGCCCTGCACCGAGTTCTGGGCCAGCTCCGCGGACCCGAGCGCGGTCGCGTACCGCTTCTCGATCTTGTCGCGGACCTCGTCGAGCGAGGGCGCGTTGCGCGGCGCGGAGAGCTCGCTCATCTGCTGCAGCGACTTCGCGGCCTGCTCCTGCATCTTGGCCTGCTCGAGCTGGCTGAGCAGCTTGGTGCGCTCGGAGATCTTCTGCTGCAGCATCATCGAGTTCCGCTCGACGGCCTGCTTGGCCTGTGCGGCGGCACCGATCGACTGGTCGTGCAGCGTCTTGAGGTCCTCGACGCCCTGCTCCGCGGTCACCAGCTGCGTCGCGAAGGTCTGCGCCGACTGCTCGTACTGCTGGGCCTTCTGCTCGTCGCCCTGGGAGCGGGCCTGGTCGGCCAGCACGAGCGCCTGGCGTGCCGACGACTGCAGCTTCTCGATCTCGCCCAGCTGCCGGTTCAGCTTCATCTCCAGCTGACGCTGGTTGCCGATCACCGCGGCCGCCTGCTGCGACAGCTGCTGGTGCTGGCGCTGGGCGTCCTCGATGGCCTGCTGGATCTGCACCTTCGGGTCGGCGTGCTCGTCGACCTTCGACGAGAACAGGGCCGACAGATAGCTGAAGAACTTGGTGAATCCGTTGGCCATCTCTGCGCGTCCTCCGCCTGCGTTCGCTCGCGACCGTGCCCGCCACCACGGCGGGCGTGCGGACCCCGGACCGACCCCGCGTTCCCCCCGTGGTCGGCACCGGACCTCCGGCCCTGTCCATCCTGGCATCGCTGCCGGTCTGTCCGCACCCTACCGCGCAGGAGCGGTCGGCCGGGGCGGGCCGTGCGATCAGGCGGCCGAGGCCACCGGCCCGCCCGAGGACGCCGGCGCGGCGACCACGGAACCCGGCCGCCCGGCCAACCGCAGCTCGGCGTGCCGCTGCCCGATCGGGACGAGCACGTCGTCGCGACGGCCCGCGGCCGCGGCGGACGTCGCCGTCGCCATCTCGGCGGCGACGATGGTCAGCAGGTCCGGCACGGAGACCCCGAGCGCCTCGCAGATCGCCGCGAGCAGCTCGCTGGAGGGTTCCTTGCGCCCGCGCTCGACCTCGGAGAGGTACCCGAGGCTCACCCGCGCGGCCCGCGAGATGTCGCGCAGCGTGCGCCGGCGCGCGGTGCGCACCTCACGCAGCCCACTGCCGATCGCTTCCCGCAGCAGCATGTGCCCTCCTCGACTGCTCCCCGGACACCCGGTGATGTCTCACCGTACCGACTTCCCCGGTTCCCACGCGCCGTGACGCTGTCCGCCCACGGCGAACACCTCAACGCCGCGCGGGCCCCGGATCGTCCCCGCAGGTCAGGCGGGCCGGGGGCGGACGGCCTTGCGGACGTAGTCGGCGCCGGTCACCACGGTGAGCACCAGCGCGACGGCCATCACCGCCCACTGGAGGACGAGCACGGCGGTCGCGGCGGCGCCGGGGCCCAGCAGCTCCGGCAGCGGGAGCAGGAACAGCCCGATCGCGACGGTCTGGGCGACGGTCTTGGCCTTGCCGCCGCGGCTGGCCGGGATGACCCCGCGACGGCGGATCACGACGAAGCGCAGCGCGGTGATGCCGAGCTCGCGGACGACGATCACGATCGTCGCCCACCAGGGCAGCACCCCGAGGATCGACAGCCCGATCAGGGCGGCGCCCATCAGGGCCTTGTCCGCGATCGGGTCGACCAGCGCACCGAACCAGGTGACGAGCCCGCGGCTGCGGGCCAGCTGGCCGTCGAGCCGGTCGGTGGCCGCCGCGATCACGAACACGGCGAACGCGACCAGCCGCCACGTCACGTCCTCGCCGCCGTCGACGAACAGCGCGACGACGAACACCGGGACGAGCAGCAGCCGCAGGACGGTCAGCGCGTTCGCGATGTTCAGCAGCGGCGGGTCACCGACTCCGGCGGTGCCCCCGGCCGGGTGCGAGCTCATCCGGCTGCGGAGGCCGCCGGGACGGCCGCGGCCGGCACACGCGGGTCGAGCAGTTCCAGGGCCTCCACCAGCAGGTCGACACCCTCGGTGTCCACGACGCGGCAGCGGACCAGGTCACCGGGTCGCAGCGAGTCCGGCTCCGGGCCGTCCTGCGCCGCCCCGACGACGGTGGACTCGCCGTCGGCGTCGGGGCCCTGGTGCGCGGCGCGGCCGGTGCAGTCGTCCTCGTCGCTCTCCCCGGACTCGACGAGCACGACGACCTCGGTGCCGATGCGTTCCTCGGCGCGCTGTTCCATCAGCTCGTCGACCAGCGCGGAGATCCGCGCGACACGGGCCTGCACCTCGGCCGGGTCGACGTGGCCGTCGTAGCCCTCGGCCTCGGTGCCGTCCTCGTCGGAGTAGCCGAACACACCGACGGCGTCGAGCCGGGCGCCGGTGAGGAAGGCCTCCAACTCGGCGAGGTCCTCCTCGGTCTCGCCGGGGAACCCGACGATGACGTTGGAGCGGATCCCGGCCTCCGGGGCGAGCGCGCGGATGCGTTCGCAGAGGTCGAGGAAGTCGGTGCGCGACCCGAAGCGGCGCATCCGGCGCAGCACCCGCGCCGACGCGTGCTGGAACGACAGATCGAAGTAGGGCGCGACGCCCGGCGTGGTGGCGATGACCCTGAGCAGGTCGGGCCGCAGCTCGGCCGGCTGCAGGTAGGCGACCCGGATCCGCTCGACCCCGTCGATCCCGGCGAGCTGCGGGAGCAGGTCGACCAGTGCGCGGGTGCCGCCGGGGAGGTCCTTGCCGTAGCTGGTGGAGTTCTCGCTGACCAGGACGAGCTCGCGCACGTCCTGCCGGGCGAGCCAGGCGGCCTCGCCGAGCACGTCGGCCGGCGGGCGGGACACGAAGCTGCCGCGGAAGCTCGGGATGGCGCAGAACGCGCAGCGGCGGTCGCAGCCCGACGCGAGCTTCAGCGACGCGACCGGCCCGCCGGAGAGGCGGGTGCGCGCGATGTCGGGCACCCAGTCGTGGCCGGGGACCGAGACGTCCGCGGTCGCGGCCGGGCGCTCGACCGGGGAGATCGGCAGGAGCGTGCGGCGGTCGGTGGGGACGTGCGGGGCCGGGGCGTGCCCGCCCAGGACGTCGCCGAGGCGCTCGGCGAGCTCGGGGTAGGCGTCGAAGCCGAGCACCGCGTCGGCCTCGGGCAGGTCGGCGGCCAGCTCGGCGCCGTAGCGCTCGGCGAGACAGCCCACGGCGACGACCTTCGCCCCCGCCGGACGGGCCACGTCCGAGGCGGCCAGCACGGTGTCGATCGAGTCCTTCTTCGCCTGCTCGACGAATCCGCAGGTGTTGACGACGATGACGTCGGGGCTGCCGTCCTCGGCGTCGACCAGCTCCCAGCCGGACCCGGCCAGGCGGCCCGCGAGCTCCTCGGAGTCGACCTCGTTGCGCGCGCAGCCCAGCGTCAGCAGGGCGGCGCGCCGGGGTGCGTTCTCGGGGGAAGCCACGGGTACCAGGGTAGACGCCGGGTCCGACGGCCCCGGTCTAGGCTCTCCTGCCGTGCCCGAGCCCGTCCCCGCCCCGGTTCCCGACGTGATCGTCCGCCGTGCCCGCACCCGCGACGTCCGCCGGATCCGCGAGCTCGTCGACGAGTACGCGGGCACGGTGCTGCTGGCCAAGGAGACCGTGACCCTCTACGAGGCGGTCCCGGAGTTCCTCGTCGCCGAGGTCGACGGCACGGTCGTCGGCTGCGGCGCCCTGCACGTGCTCTGGGAGGACCTGGGTGAGATCCGCACGGTCGCGGTGTCGCCGTCGGTGCTGGGCCGCGGGGTCGGGCACCGGATCGTCGCCGCCCTGATCGACGGCGCACGCGACCTCGGGCTGGAGCGGCTGTTCGTGCTCACGTTCGAGAAGCAGTTCTTCGCCCGGCACGGCTTCGCCGAGATCGACGGGACGCCGGTGTCGGCCGAGGTGTTCGCGGCGATGCTGCGCAGCTACGACGCCGGCGTCGCCGAGTTCCTCGACCTCGCCCACGTGAAGCCGAACACCCTGGGCAACGTGCGGATGCTGCTCACCCTCTGACCTCAGCCGGTGGCGGCCCGCACGGCCGCGACCACGGCCCAGACCAGCGCGGCGACGATCGCGACGACCAGTGCCACCAGCAGCAGCACCGGCGCCAGCGCCACGACGACGCCGATCAGCACCTTCGCCGCGGTCCCGAGCGCGGCGAACCCGCCCTTGATCGCGCCCCACACCGGGTTGTCACCGCGGGCGAGGGCCTTGCCCGCGCCGAGCGCGGCGCCGAGACCCGGCCCGCCGTCGGCCGCCATCCGCTCCAGCGAGTCGGCCAGGCGGTCGACCTGGTCGCAGGCGAGCGCGGCGATCCGGTCGACGAGTGCGGCCAGGATCCGCTCCCCGGCGGCGCGCAACTGCGTCATCGGGTCGGGCGGCGCCGGCGGGGTCGCCGTGCGCGGCTCCCGGGCCTGCGGGACCGCGGGGGCCTCCTGCGTCGCGATGCTCATCGGGTCCTCGCGGGGACGGCCATGACGATCGGTCCTCTCGGTTCCGGGTGTGTGTCGGTTTCCGCCCGCCCGGGCGGGGGAACGCTGCAGTTCGAGCCGACGTGCGGAGGGAGCGCGCCCATGCGGCCACCGGACCGGTCGACGCTGGACCTGCTGCTCCTCGGCGCGGTCCACGACGCCCCCGGCGACGGGGCCGCGGTCCGCGACGCCGTGCTCGACCGCTCCGGCGGCGCGCTGGCCCTGTCGGCGGGCTCGGTGTACCGGGCGCTGCACCGGCTCGAACGGAACCGGCTGGTGCGACGCCCGGCCGGGAGCCGCGGGTACCGGCTGACCCCGGGCGGGGAGCGGGTGCTGCGGTCGCGGACCCGCGAATTCGAGGCGCACGTGCGGGCGGTGCGCGCGGTGCTGCCCGGCGGGGGTGTCACGAGCGGTGCCGGGGCAGCAGCGGACCGAGCGGGCCGAGCTCGAGGTTCAGGTCCGCCGCGGTCAGACCGAACTCCGCGGTGAGCTCGTCCATCGCCTCCTCGAGGTGCATGAGGGCGCTGCCGAGGTCCTCGACCTCGTCGTCGGTGAGGTCGCCCTGCTCGACGCGGCGCAGCGCCTGGCGCTCCATGAGCTGACGCAGCAGCTCGACGATCGTCAGCACCAGCTTCATGAGGTCCCGGCGGACGGCGTCGCGGTCGATGTCGATCCGGCCGCCGGGGCGCGGGTCAGGCGTCATCGGGCGGCTCCGCCCCCGCCTGCCGCCCGGCCGGGGCGATCGACACGATCAGTGCGCGCAGCGAGATGCGGATCAGGTCCACCCCGGCCAGCGAGACGGTGACGTCCCCGGCCAGCACGACCCCGCCGGCGAGCAGCCGGTCCAGCAGGTCGACCAGCGCGACCTCGCGGTGGGCGAGGCCGGTCTCCCCCGTGCTCACCGCTCCTCCTCGACGAACGAGTACGGCACCCACGGCCCGGTGACCTCGACGGTGAGCCCGGCGCCGTCCGCGGCCCCCGTGACGGCGGCGCGCCAGGTGTCGCGGTCGGCGTCGTCGACCAGGTAGGCGCCGTTGAGGACCATCGGCTCGGTGCGTCCGGTCAGCGCGGGGGCGTGCAACCGGTGCCGTCGCGTCGTCACCGCGGCCCGCGCCGCCGCCTCGTGCAGCCGCTGCGCCGCGGCGTGGGCGGCGTCGTCGTCGCCCGCGACGCGGTCGAGCTCCCGGCGACGGCGGCGCAGGTACTCGGCCCCGGACGACGCCCGCCCGACGTCGCGGCGCTCCGGCCGCGTCGTGGCGTAGGCCTTCACGCCCCACTCGGTGCGGCCCCGGAGCCGGTCCAGGACCTCGGCGAACGCGGTGTGCCGTTCGGTCAGCACGGCGCGGACCCGGTCGTCGTCGCGGTAGACCGTCGCGAGGGCGAGCGGCGCGACGACGGTGCGCGCACCGAGCGCGTCGACGACGGCGTGGTGCTCCCGCGCGGTGGTCGCCAGCCAGGTCAGGTCCTCCAGCCGGGCGGTCAGGGCGCTCTCGCCGAAGTCGGACTCGGGGACGGTGCCGGTGGCAGCCCAGAGCGCGTCGCCGCCGGTCACCGTGTGCACCGGGCGGCCGCCGATGCCCGTGAGCCCGGCCAGGTCGGGCGGGGCAGCGTCGCCCACGGCGTAGACGTAGGTCAGGTCCACGGCTCAGTCCTTCCCGCGTGCCGGGCGACGGGTGGTGGTCGTGCGGCGCCGCCGGGTGGCGGCGGGACGGGTGCGACGGGGTGGGGCCTCGGGTCCGTCCCCGTCCTGTTCCGCGCCGGCCCGGCCCCCGTGACCGGCCGGGTCTGGTCCGTCGTCGGGTTCGTCCTCGCCGGGTTCGTCCTCGCCGGGTTCGTCCTCGCCGGGTCCGTCGTCATCGGTCTCGTCGGCCGGTCCGTCGGCCGGTCCGTCGGCCGCGTCGTCGGCGGCGGTCCCGTCGGTCTCGGCGTCGGCGACGGCCCGGTCGATCGACCTCTCGACGGCGGCGTCGTCGGCCCGGGCCGATGCCCCGTCAGGACCGTCGTGGGTGTCGTCGGACGGCGCGGACCGCTCGTCGGCGGGGAGCAGGCGTTCGAGGCGCTCCACCCGGTCACGCAGCCGTGCGTTCTCCTCCTCCAACTCGTCGCGGCCGCCCGACAGCGTCGGGTCGCGCTCCCACCAGTCGATGCCCATCTCCTTGGCGCGGTCCACCGAGGCCACGACCAGCCGGATCTTGATGGTCAGCAGCTCGATGTCGAGCAGGTTCACCTGGATGTCGCCGGCGATGACGATGCCCTTGTCCAGGACGCGCTCGAGGATGTCGGCCAGGTCGGTGCCCGACTGCCGGGGCGGTCGCTCGGTGCGGCGCTGCGGCGCACCGGGACTGCTCCAGCGGACGGCGTCGCTCATGGTCCTCCCTCAGTCGTCGTCGCCGCGGCCGCGCGGGTAGCGCCGGACCCGCTGGTACGACATCAGCTCGGCCTCGTCGTCGAGCTCGGCCTCGTAGACGGCGAGCACGTCGGAGGAGTCGGGGATGCGCTCGGTCTCGACGACCTCGACACCGACCAGCCAGCTGTCGTCCTGCCTGCGGACGAACGTGACCCCCTCCGGTGCGCGGCCGGTCATCTCCGCGATCTGTTCGACGGCGGCGCGGGCGGCCGCGCGGGCGCCGATGCGACGCCGGGGCGGGTCGGGTCGCGCCTCCGGCTCCGCGTCCTCAGGCTCCTCGCCCTCTGTCACCTCGTCGTCCGGTCCCTCGTCCTCGGGGGAGTCGTCCTCGTCGAAGCCGTCCTCCTCGTCGTCACCGAGCTGGTCCACGATCACCTCGGGCTCGGGCTCGGACTCCCTCTCCTCCTCGGACTCGGGATCGGGATCGGGCTCGTCGTCGGAGTCGTCGTCGGAGTCGAGGTCGGTCTCCCGGTCGTCCCCGGTATCGGTGTCGGCCTCGTCCCCGGTCCCGTCGTCGGCTCCCGTGTCGTCCAGGACCTCCTCGTCCTGGTCGCCCACCGGCTCCCGGTCCGGCTCGTCGCGGCCGGCACGTCCCCGCCGCGG
>NZ_JAMXSG010000174.1:0-12333 GCF_024124365.1 Pseudonocardia sp. McavD-2-B | reverse complement strand
GGCGACGGCCATGGCTCCGGCGGCGACGGCGGCACCGGTGGCGACGGGGGCGGGGGCGACGACGGCTCCGGCAGCGGCTCCCCGTCGGGCTCCGGCGGTTCCGGCCACCCCTCCGGCGGCAGCGCCGGCGACGGCCCGGCCTCGGGATCGGAGCCGGAGGACCGCGACTTCCGCGGTTCCGGCGGCGACGAGGGCCGCGGCGACAAGGGCGACAAGGGCGACGGGGGAGACGAGGACCGCGGGAACGGGAGCGGCGGGGGAGACGCCGACGCCCCGGCCCCCGCGGCCCCCGCCCCGAAGCCGGAGACGAAGAAGGAGCCGGCGCCGTCGTCGTCGGCGAAGGCGGCCGACGGCACCTGGGATGAGCTGGCGCAGTGCGAGTCCTCCGGCGACTGGTCCATCTCGACCGGGAACGGCTACCACGGTGGTCTGCAGTTCGACAAGGGCACCTGGAGCGACTTCGGCGGCACGACGTACGCCCCCACTGCCGACGGAGCCACGAAGGAGCAGCAGATCGAGATCGCGACCAAGGTCCGCGACGCCCGCGGCGGTTACGGATCGTGGCCGGCATGTGCCAACAAGTTGGGCCTTCCGAGGTGATCGGTGGTCCTGTGGTGTGGCGTACGGTCGCTGGCTGCGCGACCGGTGGTCGCGTAGGGTCCGTGGTCCCTCTCCCGGCCGTTCGCAGCACCTGCCCTGCCGACGGCGGCCCGGCCTCGATTCCCTACCCTTGGACCTCATGAGTTCGCCCACCCCCGACGCCCACCGGATCGGGAACCGCTACCGGCTCGACGAGCGGATCGGTGCCGGTGCGATGGGTGCCGTGTGGCGGGGGACGGACGAGCTGCTGAACCGCACGGTGGCCGTCAAGGAACTGCTCGCGGCGGCCCTGCCGTCCGACGAGCAGCTGGAGGAGTCCCGCCAGCGGATCCTGCGCGAGGGCCGGATCGGCGCCCGCCTGCAGCACGCGCACGTGATCAGCATGTTCGACGTCGTCGTCCACGACGACCGTCCGTGGCTGGTCATGGAGTACCTGCCGTCGCGCTCGCTGGCCGCGGTGCTCGCCGAGAAGGGTCCGATCCCGCCGCGGGAGGCCGCCGCGATCGGCCGTCAGGTCGCCGACGGGCTGGCCGCCGCGCACACCGCGGGCGTCGTGCACCGGGACATCAAGCCGGGCAACGTCCTGATCGCCGAGGACGGCCGGGCCAAGATCACCGATTTCGGCGTGTCCCGCGCCGTCGACGACGTGCAGCTCACCCGTACCGGCGTCATCGCCGGCACCCCGGCCTTCCTGGCCCCGGAGGTCGCCCGAGGCCAGGAACCGACGGCCGCCTCGGACGTCTTCGCGCTCGGCGCGATGCTCTACGCCTCGGTCGAGGGCGAGCCACCGTTCGGCCTCGACGACAACGCCTACGCCCTCCTGCACAAGGTCGCCACCGGCGCGATCACCCCGCCGCAGGATGCGGGCCCGCTGACCGCGCTGCTGATGCGCCTGCTCGCCAACGACCCCACCGAGCGACCCAGCTCCGCCCAGGCCCGCGAGGCGCTCGCCCGGATCGCCGCGGGCCAGTCCGTCGCCGGTCTCGCGACGCCGTCGACGGCGACCGCGGTGATGGACACCGGCGACGGCGCGGGCGCGCCCGACGGGCTCGAGGCGCAGGGCGGCGGGACCGTGGTCGACGCGCCGGCCGTGCCCGCACCGCAGGTCATCCCCGGTCCCGGCGGCCGTGCTGGCCGACGGGGCGGTGCCACCCGTTCCCGGGACGGGCGGGGGCGTCGCACCCCGGTCGTGCTGGGCGCGGTGGCGGTGCTGCTCGTCGTCGGTGGCGGTGTCGCGTTCGGCGTCTACTCGACCAGCCGGCAGCAGGACGCCCCACCGGTGATCGCCGCCCCGCCGACGAGCGGGTCGCCGACGCCGAGCGCGGCCCCGACGACCACTCCCGCGCCGACGACCACCGCGACGCCGACACCGACCACCGGCACCGGGCAGGTGCAGGACCCGGTGTCGTTCGTGCAGAACTACTACCGGATGCTGCCCGGCGACATCGACGGCGCGTTCGCGATGCTCAGCCCGCAGGCGCAGGCCCAGAGCCAGGGCATCCAGGGTTTCCGGACCTTCTACAGCACCGTGCGGAACGTCTACGCCGAGAACCTGCGCAACGCCGGCCCGAACACGGTCACCGCGACCGTCGTGTTCATGCGCAACGACGGCACGACGACCCGGGAGAACTACCGGTTCGTCGTCGGCACCGACAGCGAGGGGCAGGAGATCCTGCAGTCGTTCAGCACGGCCTGACCGTCCCGACCGGTCAGCCGGGGCGCAGCGACGTCACGACGTCCGTGGTCGCGGCGACGATCTGCCGTTGTGCGGTCGCCCGGTCCACGCCGGCCTCGCCGTCGCCGGTCTGCGGGCCGTAGTCGCCGAAGTAGGCGTGCACCCCTCCGTCGACGACGACGAAGCGGGTCCCCGCGGGCAGCTGCGCCCAGGAGTCCGCGATCGCGTCCGGCGTGGCCAGCGCGTCGCGGGAGCCGAACACCGACAGGGCCGCGATCGGCGCCCCCGACACGTCGGCGGCCGGGTAGGACGCCCACAGCACCAGCCCACGCACCCCGGGACGTCCAGTGCCCGCGCGGCCGCCACGCCGCCGAGGGAGTGCCCGCCGACCGCCCAGGTGCGGACCTCGGGCGCCGAGCCGACCGCCCGGCCGACGGCTCCCGGGTCGGCCGGCGCGACGCCCAGCGGCGGGGCGGTCACGATCACGCGCACCCCCTGCTCGGCCAGCGGGCGCAGCAGCGCCAGGTAGGCCCGCGGGTCGACCAGCGCCCCGGGGACGAACACCAGGCCCCGGCCGGACGGCGCGGTCGGGCGCAGCTCCCACGTCGTCGCGGTGTG
Organism: Pseudonocardia sp. McavD-2-B; assembly: GCF_024124365.1. NCBI lineage: Bacteria > Bacillati > Actinomycetota > Actinomycetes > Pseudonocardiales > Pseudonocardiaceae > Pseudonocardia > Pseudonocardia sp. McavD-2-B. Next base: position 9,440 of record NZ_JAMXSG010000174.1, on the reverse strand, counting down.
CACCACCGCGACCCGGTCCGACGGCGTGGTCGCGGCGAGCGCGGTCTCGTCGGCCGCGTAGGGACGCAGCCACAGCACGGCGGCGACCAGCGCGACCAGCAGCACCGCACCGGCGGCCCGCCCGGTCGTCCGCAGCCGTCCGGGCCGCGCCGGGCGCCCCGAGCGCACCACCAGGACCAGCCCCACCAGGGCGACGACGGCGAGCAGCACCGGGTAGGCCGGGTGCCCGGCGAGCAGCACCGGGCCCGCGACGACGACGATCCCCACCACGACGACCACGGCCACGATCCCGACCAGCGCCCGCACCGCGACCGCCCACCCGGGCCGGGGCGCCCGGTCAGCCACGGGCCACCGTCGCGGTCACGAACTCCACGATGCGGGCGTTCGCCGCGGCCCGGGTGTGCCGGTCGTGCACCTCGTGGCCCTCGTCGGGGATGCGCAGCAGCTCCACCGGCGCACCACGCGCGGCCAGTGCAGCGTGGATCGCGAGTGCCTGCGCCAGCGGGACGTTCGTGTCGTGCTCGCCGTGCACGACCAGCAGCGGTGCGGCGATGCGGTCCGCAGCGCGCAGCGGGGACAGCTCCTCCAGCAGCGCGCGGTCCCGGTGCGGGTGTCCGTACTCGGTGGTCGCGGGCCCGCTGATCCACGGCTCGGAGTCGGCGTAGAAGGCGGTCATGTCGGACATGCCGCACACGTCGACGCCGGCCGCGAACAGCTCCGGGAACCGGGTCAGCGCGGCCAGGGTGAGGAACCCGCCGTAGGACCGGCCGCCGACGACGATCCGGCGCGGGTCGACGTCGGGCACCCCCGCCAGCAGCCGGGTCGCGGCCCGCACGTCGGCGATCGAGCCCGGCCGCAGCGGGCCGTCGTCGAGCCGGGCGAAGGCCCGCCCGCGACCGGACGACCCGCGTACGTTCGGCGTGAGCACGGTGACCCCGGCGGCGACCAGGCCGTGCAGCAGCGGCGCCCAGCCGGGCCGCTCCTCGGACTCGGGCCCGCCGTGCAGCCACACGAACCCCACCCCCGTCGGCGACGGCGGCCGGTGCAGCCATCCGGCCAGCCGCAGCCCGTCCTCGGCCGGGAAGCCGACCGCCTCCGGGCGCGGGGGCCGCGGCGTCACCGGGGTGCCGCCGAGCAGCGGTGTGGCCGGGCGCGCGTCGAGCGGCATCCGCACCACGTACGGCGCCACCCCCGGCGCGTGCCCCGCCACCAGCAGTGACACGCCGTCGCGGGCGAAGGCCACCCCGGTGACGACGTCGCACGGCGCGGGCAGCCGCTCCGGCCTGCCGCCACGCAGGTCGGCGATCTCGATCTGGCTGCGCCCCCCGACGTTCCACACCAGCGCGGCCCGCGGACCACCCGGGTCCAGCGCCACGACCTCCAGGTCGGCGCCGGGCCGGACGGCGACCGGGCGGGCGGGGGACAGGCGGTGCTCGCCCGCGGGGCCGAGCGCGACGGCGAGCAGCGCGGTGTGCTCGCGGTCGGCGTCGGTGTGCACCCAGAGCGTGCCGGGGGCGCTGCCGAAACGGGCGGCCGCGGTGAGCGCCCCGCCGGGCCCGCCGATCACCCGGTCCCGCGTGCCGCGGTGCAGGTCGACCAGCTCCAGGGCGCGCTCCCCGCGGCGGCCGGTGCGCAGCACGACCCGTCGTCCGTCGGCCGACACCGCCTGGACGACGGCCGACTGCCCGGACCCGAGCACGGTGGAGGAGCCGTCGCGCACGTCGACCAGGCAGGCGGTGCCGTCGCCCGGTTCGGCGCCGCGCGGGGTCGCGTCGGACAGCACGGTGACGCCCAGCGACCGCCCGCTCGGTGCCCACGCGCCCAGCACGACGGCGGTGGCGTGGGTCGCGATCCCGACGGCGGGCCCGCCGTCGGGATCCAGCAGCGCCACCCGGGTGCGGTCGCCGCCGCACGGGGCGACCTGCACCGCGATCCGGCTGCCGTCGGGGGACCAGGACAGCGCGGTCACGTCGGCGTGCGGGCCGGGGGCCTCCAGTACCCGCGCCCCGTCCGGGTCGACCGGTCCGTCCGCCGGCAGCGCCGCGACGTGCACCCGCGGGCGCCCGGTGCGGTCGGAGATCCAGGCGATGCGGGTGCCGTCGGGGGACACCGCGGGCGAGTGGTGCCCGGGTTCGGCCCCGGCGGAGGACACGGACGCCGTGTCCGGGGCGGGTGTGCCCTCCCGCACGGACCTCACCCGTCACCACCCCCGTTCGTGCCGCTGCGGACCGCGGACGCGGGCACGGGACACCGGTGCACGCCCCCGGCGGGGTGGCGCCCCGGCCCCCGGTGCCCGGCCGGAACGAGAAGATACCGGCCGGGCGGCGTGGCCCCGGCGTCCGGGACCGGCCCCGCATCAGAGGTGTGGCCGTCGATCCGGATCCCGCCCACGACGCCGCACATGGGACCACCTCACGTGGATCGTGGTCCCGCCGCAAGACCCGACACGTTTCCGGGGGGTGACAACCGTCGCGATCAGCAGGGGACGACCCGGACGTCGACGATCCGCCGGTCGGTGACCCGGACCTCGTGCACCGGGCCGACCAGCTCGACGGCGCCGTGCAGCACCGGGTCGGTGCAGGAGGTACCGACGAACAGCTCGACGGCGCCCGGCTCGACGACGTGGCACATCCTGCGGTCGTGCAGCGCGAGCCGGCGGGCCGGCACGTCGAACACGACGTCGGCGGCGGCGCCGGGCTCGAGCGGGACCCGTGCATACCCGAGCAGCGCGCGCTGTGGCCGGGTGACCGAGGCGACGGTGTCGGTGCCGTAGAGCTGGACGACGTCGGCACCCGCGCGGTCACCGTCGTTGCGGACCCGGCAGGTCACGGTGAATGCTCCGTCGGTGGGTACCCGTGCCCGGTCGATCCGCAGGTCGGAGTGGCTGAACCGGGTGTAGCTCAGCCCGAACCCGAACGGCCGTACCGGTGCGGTGTCGATCGCGGTCACCGGGCTCGCCGCGCCGAGCCGGGGGTGCAGGTAGGAGTACGGCTGTGCCCCCGCCGAGCGGGGCAGGCTCACCGGGAGCCGCCCGGACGGGTTGATCCGTCCCGACAGCACACCGGCCACCGCGCCCGCGCCCTCCTGCCCGGGGAAGAACGCCTGCACCACGGCCGCGCACCGGGCCAGCGCCCAGTCCAGCACGTAGGGACGGCCGGTCAGCAGCACGAGCACCACCGGTGTGCCGCCGTCCAGCACGGCCTCGACGAACTCCCGCTGCACCCCGGGCAGCTCCAGGGTGTCGGTGTCGCAGCCCTCGCCGGAGGTGCCACGGCCGAACAGCCCGGCGCGGTCACCGGCCACGACGACGGCCAGGTCGGAGCCCGCCGCGGCCCGCACCGCCGCGTCGAAGCCCGACCGGTCGGACGTGTCGACGTCGCACCCCCGCACGTGGACCAGCTCGGCGCCCGGCCGCTCGTGCCGGAGGGCCTCGAGCACGGTCGGCACGTCCAGGCCGAGCTCCGTGCCCGGGTGCTGGGGCAGCACGTGGTTGGCGAAGCTGTAGCAGCCCATCAGCGCGGCCGGGTCGTCGGCGTTCGGGCCGAGGACGGCGATCCGGCGGGTGCCGGGCGCGAGCGGCAGGGCGCCGTCGTCGTGCAGCAGCACGACCGACTGCTCCGCCAGCCGCGCGGCGATCGCCCGGTGCTCCGGCGGGTCCAGGTCCACCGGCGCCGCGGCGCGTGCGGTGGCCTGGTCCGCGGCGCCGGCCGCGGCGCCGTCGTCGAGCAGCCCGAGGTGGGCCTTCTGCTCCAGCACCCGCAGCACGGCCCGGTCGACGACGTGCTCGGGCAGCCCGCCCGAGCGGACCCGCTCGGCCAGCGGCTCCAGGTACGCGGTGCCGGTGGGCAGCTCCACGTCGATCCCCGCGACCAGGGCCTGCTCGGCGGCGGCACCGAGGTCGCCCGCGGTCCCGTGCAGGGTGTGCAGGAAGGCGATGGAGAAGTAGTCGGCGACCACGGTGCCCGTGAATCCCCACCGGTCACGCAGCACCCCGGTGAGCAGTCCGGCGTCGGCCGCCACGGGGAGCCCGTCGACCTCGGCGTAGGAGTTCATGACCGAGCCGGCACCGCCGTCGAGCACCGCCATCTCGAACGGCGGCAGCAGCACGTCGGCGAGTTCACGGGGCCCGGCGTGCACCGGGGCGAGGTTGCGCCCGGACTGCGAGGCGGAGTACCCGACGAAGTGCTTCAGCGTCGCGACGACCCCGGCGGACTGCAGCCCGCGCACATAGGCCGTGCCGATCGTGCCGACGAGGTAGGGGTCCTCCCCGATGCACTCCTCGACACGGCCCCAGCGGGCGTCGCGGACGACGTCGAGCACCGGGGCGAGGCCCTGGTGCACCCCGAGACCGGCCATCGTCGTCCCGATCGCGGCCGCCATCTCCTCGACGAGGCCCGGGTCGAACGCCGCGCCCCAGCTCGGTGGCGCCGGGAACGTCGTCGCCCGCCAGGCGGCGAGCCCGGTCAGGCACTCCTCGTGCACCAGCGCCGGGATCCGCAGCCGGGTCGCGGCGCCCAGCCTGCGCTGCCGGTCGGCGAGGTGGGTCAGGCCGTCGGCGGGCTCCACCGGGGCGGTGCCGAACACCCGGGTGAGCTGGCCGAGGCCGTCGCGGGCGAAGGAGTCGAAGCCCGCGTGGCCGGACTGCATCGAGTCCTGCATCGGCGCGACGTCGCCGTCGGTGTCGGTGTCGGCGGCGTGGTCACGCCCCTCCCACAGCCCGACGAGCTGGGCGAGCTTCTCCTCCAGGGTCATCCTGGCGAGCAGGGCGGCGGGTCGCGGGTCGGAACCGGTGGTCGTGGACGGGGACAGATCCGTGCTCATGAGGGCCTTTCACAGGACGGGAGGGGCTCAGCGGCCGGCGCCGGCGGTGAGGCCGGCGAGCAGGAAGCGGCGCCCGAGCAGGTAGACGACGAGCAACGGCAGCAGCGAGAGCAGCACCGCGGCGGTGATGAGCGGGACGTTCGTGCCGTACTGGCCCTGGAAGTCCCACAGCCCCAGCGTCAGCACGCGCACCGAGGCGTCCTGGGTCAGGACCAGCGGGAACAGGAACCCGTTCCACGCCTGCAACGCGGTGAAGATGCCGATCGTCGCGAGCCCGGGGCGGGCCAGCGGCAGCACGAGCGACACCAGCACCCGTCCGGGGCCCGCCCCGTCGAGCACCGCGGCCTCGAACAGCTCGCCCGGGATGTCGCGCAGGCTCGAGGACAGCACGACCACGGCGAGCGGCAGGGCGAACGCCGCCGTCGGCAGGATGATCGCGAGCAGGGTGTCGTAGAGCCGCAGCTGGGTGACCATCAGGTACAGCGGGACGATCACGGCCTGGGCGGGCACGGCGAGCCCGAGCAGCAGGACGGTGAAGCCGCGGACGACCCAGCGGCTGCGGCTGCGGACGATCGCGTACGCCGCGGGCAGGGCCAGGACGAGCACGATCGCGACGCAGGCCGCCGCGACCAGGACGTTGTTGAGGAAGTAGCGCGGGAAGTTCGAGGAGAGCACCTCGAGGTAGTTGTCGGTCGTCAGGCCCGACGGCACCGCGAGCGGACCGTCGGAGAGATAGTCCGACGACGCCCGGAAACTGGTGACGAGCAGGAAGTACAGCGGGACGGCGACCACGACGAACCAGACGCCCGCCCCGAGGCCCCCCACGAGGTTCGGACGGGCGCGGCGGACCCGGCCCGGCCGCGGCGGGCCCGCAGGCGCGGGGGGTGCGTCCCGCCCGGGCGCGGGACCGGTGGTGGTGGCGGACATCGTGCTCACATCCCCTCCCGTTGGCTGGTCATCCGGCGGTAGCCGGTCACCCGGGCGATCACCAGCGAGAGCGTGGTGCCCAGCACCAGCAGCACGACGGCCAGCGCGCTCGCGTAGCCCATGTCGAAGCTGCGGAACCCCTCCAGGTACATGTGCAGCGGGAGGATCCGGGAGGCGGTGCCGGGCCCGCCGCCGGTCAGGATCAGCACGACCTCGAACGTCGTCATCGAGCCGACCACGATCAGCACGCCGGAGGTGATGATCGTGTCCCGCAGCTGCGGGACGGTGATCGAGACGAAGGTCCGCCAGCGTCCGGCACCGTCGATCAGGGCCGCTTCGTAGAGCTGCGCCGGGATCGCCCGGGCCGCGGCCTGGTAGAGCAGGGTGTGGAACGGCATGTACTGCCAGGCGATCACCGCGATCACCGCGGCGAAGGCGTACCGGTTGCTGCCGATGATGTTGCCGTCGTCGATGCCGACCAGCGGACCGAGCACCGACGCCAGGCCGAAGTTGGGGTCGAACAGGGTGCCCCACAGGACCGCGATGGCGGCGCTGGACATCAGCAGTGGCACGAAGAACAGCGCCGCCAGCACGGCCCGCGACCGGCCGCGGCCGGCGAGCCAGACCCCCAGCGGCAGCGCGACGGCGGTCTGCACCACCCAGGAGACCCCGGTCAGAACGAACGACAGCTGCAGCGACTCGGTGAACAGCGGGTCCGACCCGAGCCGGACCCAGTTGTCGAGCCCGGTCCACCGCGGCGCGGACAGGCCGTCGTAGGCGGTGAAGCTGAGGACGACGACGGCGAGCATCGGCAGCAGCGCGAAGAGCGCGAAGAAGGCCAGGGCGGGGGCGGCCCAGACGAACCCGGGCCGCCCCGACCCGGTCACCGACGTGGTGCTCATCGGCCTGCGCTGTCCATCGCCTCGGCGAACTGCTGCGGCGTCAGCTCCTTGGTGAAGACCTTGGAGAGGTTGGTCAGCATGGTCTGCGCCTCGGCGGCGGGCAGCGCCTGGTCCCAGGACTGGACGAACGTCGCGGCGTTCTTCGTCTGGTCGTAGGTGTAGGTGTTGAAGTCCGCGAACGGCCCGGCCGAGGCGACCTGCTGCTCGATCCCGGTCAGGGCGGGGACCTGCCCCTTCTCCAGCATGCCCTGCACGTACTGCGGGTCGGTCATCTGCGTGAGCAGGAAGTCGGTCGCCGCCGGGACGTCGGCCGACCGCGCGCTGACCGAGTAGTAGTTCGACGGGTTGCCGATCACGGTGCTGGGGTCGCCCGCGCCGCCCTCGACGGCCGGGAACGGCGCCCAGCCGAGCTTGCCCTGCTCCAGGAAGTCGGGGAAGTTGTCGTTGAGGCTGGTGACCTGCCAGGACCCCATCAGCTCCATCGCCGCGCGACCGCTCGTCAGCAGCGCCTGCGAGGCCTGGTTGTCGTAGTCGACGGCGGTGAAGTTGGTGCCGAACGCACCGCGGTCCACCAGGTCCTGGACCATCGTCATCGCCTGCACCACGGCCGGGTCACGCCAGGCGCCGGGCTTGCCGTCGGCGATGGCCTGGAACTTCTCCGAGCCGCCGACCCGGTCGAGCAGGTACTCCGGGTACATCATCTCGGTCCACGACTGGGCCCCGGCGAGCGCGATCGGCTGCACCCCGGCGGCCTTGAGCCGGTCGACGGTGTCGAGGAAGCCCTGCCAGGTGGTCGGGAACTCGGTGATGCCCGCCTGCGCGAACACGTCCTTGTTGTAGAAGAACGACAGCGGCTGCACGCCCTGCATGGGGATGCCGTAGACCTTGCCGTCGATCGTGCCGGTCTCCAGCACCTGCGGGAGGAAGGCCTGCTTCACCTCCGGCCGGGCGTCGAGCGCGGCGGTCAGGTCGGCGGCCTGCCCGGCGTCGGCGTAGCCCTTCAGGTTGCCCCCGCCCCAGTTGTAGAAGACGTCCGGTCCGTTCGGGGAACCGATGGCGGTCTGCAGGGCGGACTTGTAGGGGTCGTTGAGGTAGGTGGTCAGGTCGATCTGCGGGCCACCGGTGTCGTTGAAGCGGTCCACGGCGGCCTGCTGGACGGAGTTGATCCCCTCGTTCTGCAGGGTCCAGAGGGTGAGTTGGCCGGCCCCGCCGCTGGCCTGTGGACCGGCGGTACCCCCGCAGGCGGCGACGGCGGCGAGGCCGGTGGCGAGTGCCGCCGCGAGGACGGTCCGGCGGACGCGTGACCAGGTCGACATGGGCTCTCCCTTGAGCAGTCGATCGAAAGTTTCCGAGACTTGCGAACGCGATGAACGCAAGTTAGAGCGCTCGTACGGGGCCGTCAAGGTGCGATGTGTCGACGACGATCTTTGAAACTTTCGATAAGGTGCGGGCGTGAAACGCAGCCGTGTGACGATCGCCGAGGTCGCCGAACAGGCGGGTGTCTCGGTCCCGACCGTCTCGAAGGTCCTCAACGGGCGGGCCGACGTCGCCCGGTCCACCCGCGAGCTGGTGCAGCAGGTCGTGGCCGAGAGCGGCTACCGCCGTCGCGGCGGGTCGTCGCGACGCCGGACCGGGCTGGTCGACGTGGTCGTCGACCGCCTCGACTCGTTCTGGGCGATGGAGGTGCTGCGGGGCGCCGAGGCCGAGGCCCGGCGCACCGACCGGCAGGTCGTGCTCAACACCACCGGCTACGACGACCCCGGCTCGCGGGCCTGGCTCGACCGGATCGCCGGGCGGGGCAGCGACGGTGTCGTGGTGGTCGTCGGCGACCGTGACCCGGAGACCTCCGACCGGCTGGCCGCCCTCGAGGCGCCGGTGGTCCTGCTGGACCCGGTGGGTGACGCCCCGCCCTCGTTCCCCACGGTCGGGGCGACCAACTGGGCCGGCGGGCTGGCCGCGACCGAACACCTGGTGGCGCTGGGGCACCGGCGGATCGGCATCGTCTCCGGGCCGCCACGGCTGAGCTCCAGCCAGCAGCGGGTGGACGGCTACCGGGCGGCGCTGCGGCGCGCGGGCGTGGAGGCCCACGAGGAGCTCGTGCGTCACGGGGACTTCCTCGTCGGGGGCGGGCGGGCCGGGGCCGCGGCCCTGCTGGACCTGCGCGACCCGCCCACCGCCGTCTTCGCCGGGTCGGACATGCAGGCGGTCGGGGTGTACCAGGAGGCCGACCGTCGTGGCCTGCGGGTGCCGGAGGACCTGTCGGTGGTGGGGTTCGACGACATCACCGTCTGCGAGTACCTGAGCCCCCCGCTCACCACGGTGCGCCAGCCGCTGGCCCGGATGGCGGGGGAGTCCGTGCGGCTGGCACTGGACGAGCCGCGGGCCGACGTCACCGGAGCCGCGGCCCGCCTGGAGCTGGCCACCGAGCTCGTCGTCCGTGCCAGTACGGCCGTCCCCGGCGGCTGAGCCGCGCCGTCGCGTCACGGCGCCGGGTCGCCGGTGATCCAGGCCCACGGGTCGGCGATCACCGGGGCCAGCGCGGCCCGTCCGGCGCCGCGCAGGGCCGCGTCGGCGCCGAGCGCGGACGGGACGACCCGGTCCGCCGGGATGCCGTGCCGGTGCAGCTCGCCGGTCACGGCGGCGACGAACGCCGGTCCGGCGGCGGCGAACCGGCCGCCCAGCACCACGCGGTCCGGGTCGGTGGGGGCGGTGAACCCGGCGAGGACGCGCCCGAGCAGCCTGCCCGATCGGCTCGGGTCGGGCTGCACCTCGGGTCGGGTCTCGACGGCC
>NZ_JAMXSG010000173.1:0-12398 GCF_024124365.1 Pseudonocardia sp. McavD-2-B | reverse complement strand
CCCGGGGCCGGGGCCGCTGCCGCGCCGCGGTGACCTGCAGGTCCGCGGGCTCACCGCCGCCTGGCCCGGGCCGGGACCGGACGGGCGCGGCCGCACCGTCCTGCACGGGGCGGACCTCGACGTCGGACGCGGGGAGGTCGTGGCGCTGGTCGGTGCCAGCGGGTCGGGCAAGTCGACGCTGGCCGCGGTGCTGTTCCGGTTCCTCGACCCGCGCGCGGGGTCGGTCCGGCTCGACGGGCACGACCTGGCCCTGCGCCCGCCCGACGAGGTCCGTGCGGTGGTCTCCGGGGTACCCGCCGACCCGCACGTGTTCGACTCGACGGTCCGGGAGAACCTGCGCCTGGCCGCCTCCGACGCCGACGACGCCCACCTCATCGACGTCCTGCGCCGGGTCGGGCTCGCCGGCCTGGCCCTCGACGACGAGGTCGGCGCGCACGGCGCCCGGCTCTCGGGCGGGATGCGGCGACGGCTCGCGCTGGCCCGCGCGCTGCTCGTCGACCCCGCGGTGCTGGTGCTCGACGAGCCCACCGCGCACCTCGACCCGGACACCCGCGACGCCGTCCTCGACGACCTGCTCGCCGCCGCGGCGGGCCGGGCCGTGCTCGTCATCACCCACGACCCGGCGGTGCTGCCGCGGGCCGACCGGGTGTACACGCTGCGCGACAAGAGGGTTCACCTGCGCAGCGGGGCTGCGTGCGGCCCTCGCGAACCGCGGCCCTACTCTGCTCCGAACGTCCGATAGCGGGCCCCGGCCGGCTCCGGGCGTTCGCGAGGTTCTCTCAGTCGGGTCACAGGAGCCCCCTGACACGCTGGGAGCACCTCGCCGGGACACCGTCCCGCGCAGGAGTGCAGGAGTCAGTACGAGCCCGCGCGCGCCACGGCATCCGCCCGGCGCCGCGTCCGGTCAGAACGTGAGGTCACCAGCCCGTGCGAGCGTCACGCCGTCCCTCCCCGACGACGTCCGGACCGAGGTCCCCGTCGCGGCCCCCCCGGTTCCGGCCCGGCCTGCGCCGGACCCCGGCCCTGGCCCTGCTGCTCGCGGGGATCCTGGCCCTCGCCGCCTGCACCTCGGGGACCGGCGGCACCACCACCGGTGACACCGTGCCGTCGTCGGCGCTGGAGGCCTCGGCCAAGGCCGTCGACCTGAACGGCTGGCGCTGGGACGAGCAGCCAGGCCCGATGGAGATCGGGGTGACCCACACCCAGGACAGCCTCGACGACACCGAGCCCGCGCAGGCCCGCCAGCGCGGCGTCGACATCCTGTCGAGCCTCGGGCAGGAGTACCAGAACCACCACCTCATGGGCTTCGGCACGCTGAACCCCGAGCCCCGGCCCGGCGAGTTCGAGTGGGGCTCGCTGGACCGCCGGATGCAGCTCACCGAGGAGACCGGCGGCAAGGCGATGCTGACGCTCTGCTGCTCCCCGGACTGGATGAAGGGCGCGCCGCGCGACAGCGGCGCCACCCGCTGGGACCGGCTCGAGAAGGCACCGCTGCCCGAGCACTTCGCCGATTTCGCCAACCTCGCCCGTGAGGCCGTGCAGCGGTACCCGCAGGTCGACCGCGTCCTGGTGTGGAACGAGCTCAAGGGCTTCTACAACCAGGCCGAGAACCGCTGGGACTACGAGGGCTACACGAACTTCTACAACCAGGTCTACCAGGCGGTGAAGTCCGTCCGGCCCGACGTCCAGGTCGGGGGCCCGTACGTCGTGATGAGCAGCGTGCCGGTCGACTCGGGCGACGCCTCGGCCATCCGCGGCCCCTGGGGCGCGCTCGACCAGCGGCCGCTCGACGTCCTGGACTACTGGCTGAAGAACAACGTCGGGGCGGACTTCATCGTCGTCGACGGCTCCACCACCAACCGCGGCCAGCAGGACGCGATCTCACCGGTCGACGTCGGCGCCGAGAAGTTCTCGGTGATCGACCGCTGGATCCAGGAACGGACGCAGCTCCCGATCTGGTGGGCCGAGTTCTACGCCAACGTCCCCGCCGACGCCCAGGCCGGTTTCGCCTCCCCCGCCAGCGCGGTCTCGACGATCGCCGCCCTGCAGGCGATGGCCCGCTCCGGCACCCAGGGCTCGCTGCTGTGGGGTCCCGAGGGCAGCAACTCGCTCGAGTACTCCTCGCTGTGGACCCCCGCGACCGACGAGAACGGCGGTCAGCCGACCCCGCTGACCGAGGCGTGGCGCTGGCTGGTGCCCAGGCTCCGTGAGGGCACCGTCGAGCTGGGCCGGGCGACCGACGGCTCGTCGCTGGGTGGTTTCCGCGCGGCCGACGGCTCGGTGCTGCTCGTCAACTTCTCCGCGGACGCCGTGCCGGTCTCCGGCCAGGACGACATCCCCGGCTGGGCGATCGTGCCGATGACCAGCAGTTCCTGACCCCCGCGACGAACGGGCCGGCACCGCAGCAGCGGAGCCGGCCCGTTCGTCGTGGGTGGGTCAGGCCTTCGGGCCACCGGCCACGTAGATGACCTGGCCGCTGACGAACGACGAGCGCTCGTCGACGAAGAACGACACGGTCTGGGCGATGTCCTCGGGCGCGCCGGGGCGCTGCACCGGGATCTCCTTGGCCCGGGCGGCCTTGAACTCCTCCCAGTCCACGCCGATCCGCTCGGCGGTCGCCTTGGTCATCTCCGAGGCGATGAAGCCGGGGGCGATGCAGTTCGCGGTGACGCCGAACTTGCCGAGCTCGATCGCGAGGGTCTTGGTGAAGCCCTGCATGCCGGCCTTCGCCGCGGAGTAGTTCGCCTGGCCGCGGTTGCCCAGCGCCGAGGTCGAGGAGAGGTTCACGACCCGGCCCCAGGCGGCGTCGACCATGTGCTTCTGCACCGCGCGGGTCATCAGGAACGCACCGCGCAGGTGCACGCCCATGACCGCGTCCCAGTCGTCGACGGTCATCTTGAACAGCAGGTTGTCCTTGGTGATACCGGCGTTGTTGATCAGCACCGTCGGGGCGCCGAGGCGCTCGGTGACCGCGTCGACGGCCGCGGCGACGGCCTGCTCGTCGGCGACGTCCGCACCGAACGCGGCCGCGGTCCCGCCGGCGGACTCGATGGCCTCGACGGTGGACTTCGCGGCCGACTCCTCCAGGTCCAGCACCGCGACCTTGTGCCCGTCGGCGGCGAGCCGGATCGCGGTGGCGGCCCCGATGCCGCGCGCCCCACCGGTCACGACGGCGGTCCTCTGCTGCTGGGTCATGTCTCTCCTCGCTGATCGACGGTGATCTCCGGGTGTCTCCCGCCGCCGATCGTGTCACCACCTACCGCAGAGTCACATCGCGGCCCGTGCGACATCGCTCACCCCCGTTCGGAGGCGCCGGGTGCACTAGCGTCGAGGTGTCCGTTCCCGACCAGGAAGGATTTTCATGGCCGTCGAGCGTTCCGAACCGACCTACCGGCTTGCTCTGCCGGAACCCACGACCTCGTTCGAGCAGGACGCGGAGTACTGCGTGCTGGACCTCGGACACGGGTGGACCGAGTACCGCTTCCACGACTACGACGAACTCTTCAAGATCCCGGGCCTCTACGAGAAGCTGTTCTACGACATCCTGCAGTGCCAGTCCCCGGCCGTGGTGGCCGGTGCGCTGGCCGAGCAGCTCGACGCCGTCGGCGTCGACCCGTCCGGGCTGCGGGTCCTCGACGTCGGCGCCGGCAACGGCATCGTCGCCGAGGAGCTGCGTGCCCGCGGCGTCGGCAAGGTGGTGGGGATCGACATCCTCCCCGAGGCCCGCGACGCCGCCGAACGGGACCGCCCGGGGGTCTACGACGACTACCACGTCGTGGACCTCACCGACCTGGACGAGGAGACCACCGAGACCATCGCCGCGGGCGGTTTCGACGCCCTGACCTGCGTCGCCGCGCTCGGCTTCGGCGACATCCCGCCCGCGGCGTTCCGCGCCGCGTTCGACATGGTCGCGGTCGACGGCTTCGTCGCGATCACCCTGCGGGACGACTTCCTGAGCGACGGCGACACCTCCGGGTTCGCCGGTCTCATCTCCTCGATGCTGGCCTCCGGCGAGCTCGAGGAGCTCGGGTCGACCGTCTACCGGCACCGGCTCGCGACCAGTCGCGACCCGCTGCTCTACCGGGCCGTCGTGGCCCGCAAGCGCCGCCCGCGCGGCTGACCCCGCGCGTTCGCACCGGTCCGCGACGCGTCGGCCGGTGCGAACGCGCCGCGGCGAGATCTTCCGGACATTTCGGGTTAGGTAAGCCTCGGTTATTGTCCCGATGTGCATCGACGACTGATCCTCCTGCTGGCCCTCGTGGGCCTGCTCACCGCCTGTACGTCCGGCGGTCCCGGCCGGACGGACGCCCCGTCCACCGCCGACGGCGCGTTCCCCGTCCGCATCGACCACGCCTTCGGCGCCGCGGAGATCCCCGCCCGCCCGCAGCGGGTCGTCGCCCTCGGCGTCACCGACGCCGACCCCGTCCTCGCCCTGGGTGTGACCCCGGTCGCCGTCGCCTCCTACACCTTCTACCAGGAGACCGGCGGGCTGGGTCCGTGGGCCCGCGGGCTCGTGCAGGGTGAGGCGCCGCAGGTCCTCACCGAGCCCGAGCCGAACCTGGAACGGATCGCCGCGCTGCGCCCGGACGTGATCATCGCGCTGTCCTCGGGCATCGACCGGGCCGCCTACGACCGGCTGACCGCGATCGCGCCGGTCGTCGCCCGTCCCGCGGGCTCCATCGCGTTCGGGGTGAGCCGCACCGACCAGATGCGCGCCGTCGCGACCGCGCTGGGCGAGACCGCTCGCGGCGAGGAGCTGATCCGGACCGCCGACGCCGCGTTCGCCGACGCCGTCACCGCCCACCCCGAGTTCCGCGGACAGGTCGGGGCGACGGTGCTGCCCTTCGACGGCACGTACGGCGCCTTCACCGCCGCCGACGCCCGCGGCCAGTTCATGACCGGTCTCGGTTTCGCGCAGCCACCGGCCATCGCCGAGCGCGACGACCGGCAGAGCTTCTACGTCGAGGTCTCCTCCGAGCAGGCCGGTCTGCTCGACGGCGACGTGCTGGTGATGCTGGCCGACGAGGGCGCCGCGAAGCAGCAGGTCGACTCCGACCCGGTCCTGCGCCAGATCCCAGTCGTGGCCCGCGGCGACATGGTCGTGCCCGACGCCGACACCCGCGGGGCGATGACCTACAACAGCGTGCTGTCCGCGCCGTACGCCCTGGAGCGGCTCGTCCCGCAGCTCGCCGAGAAGCTCGCCGGCTGATCCGGGTTAGGGTCGCGGCGTGACTCTGATGGAGCGGTTCCGACTGGACGGCCGGGTCGCCGTCGTCACCGGTGCGTCGTCCGGCCTCGGTGTGGCCTTCGCGAAGGGCCTCGCCGAGGCCGGTGCGGACCTCGTACTGGGCGCGCGGCGGGTCGACAGGCTGGCCGACACGGTGGCCCTGGTGGAGGCGGCGGGCCGGCGCGCGGTCGCCGTCGCCACCGACGTGGCGAAGCCCGAGGACTGCCGGGCGCTGGCGCAGGCCGCCGTCGACGAGTTCGGCCGGCTCGACGTGCTGGTCAACAACGCCGGGATCGGCACCGCCGTCCCGGCCCTGAAGGAGACCCCGGAGCAGTTCACCGGGGTCGTCGACGTCAACCTCAACGGCTCGTACTGGATGGCGCAGGCCTGCGCGGCGCACATGGGCGCCGGGTCCAGCATCGTCAACATCTCCTCGGTGCTGGGGCTCACCACCGCGTCGCTGCCGCAGGCGGCGTACTCGGCGTCGAAGGCCGCCATCGTCGGACTCACCCGGGACCTGGCCCAGCAGTGGACCGGCCGCCGGGGCATCCGGGTCAACGCGGTCGCGCCCGGGTTCTTCGCCTCGGAGATGACCGACCAGTACCAGGACGGCTACCTGGAGCGGATGACCGAGCGGATCCCGATGGGCCGCAAGGGCGACCCGGAGGAGCTGACGGCGGCGGTGCTGTTCCTCGCCTCCGAGGCCGGTGGCTACGTCACCGGCCAGACCTGGGCCGTCGACGGCGGCATCACGATCACCTGACCGACCGACCGGCCCGGGGGCGCCGCACGGCGCCCCCGGGCCTGCGCGGTCAGCTGCGGGGCACGTCGTCGGACCGGGGGGTCAGGCCGGAGGCAGGCACGAGGTTCCAGCGCTCGAGCGCCGCCCGGACCTGCTCGGCGGCGTCGATGTTCAGCGGGCCCGAGGTCCACAGGGCGTAGGGCAGGTTCAGGAACCGGTTCTCCCTCACCGCCGGCAGGTCGCGGGTGTCGGGACGGCTCTTCAGGATCGCGACCTTCTCGGCGAAGGTCTGCGGCGGGTAGTCGACGAACAGGAACGCGGCGGGCTGTGCCGTCGCGACCCGCTCCCACGAGACCGTGGTCCAGGTGTCGTCGACGTCGGAGAGGGCGTTGCGCGCCCCGGCCGCCTCGATGATCGCCTGCGGGGCGCCGAACCGGCCGCTGGAGAAGGGGGTGTCGGTGCCGCTGTCGAACAGGAACACCGTCGGCGGTGTCGCGGCCCTCGGTGCCTTCCCGAGCGCGTCGAGCCGGGTGTCGAGGTCGGCGACGACGCGGTCGGCGTCGGCGGTGTGCCCGGTGATGGTGCCGAGGTTCTGCAGGTCGTCGCGCAGCGCCGTCCAGGGGTCGACGATGCCGCGGGCGCTCTGCCCGTCGGCCTGGCGGCAGGACTCGGTCAGCACGTACGGGGTGATGCCCTGCTCGCGCAGCCGGGCCGGGGTGAGGTTCTTCGCCTCGCCGTAGCCGTAGTTCCAGCCGGCGACCATCACGTCGGGGTCGCGGGCCAGGACGGTCTCCAGGGTCGGGTACTCCGGCGCCGCCTGCGCCAGGCCGTCGACGGCGGCGCCGTAGTGGCGGCGCAGCGTGTCGGCGTCGCGCTGCATGCTCGACACCGCGGTGACCCGGTCCTGCGCGCCGAGCGCCAGGACCATCGAGATCATGTTGCCGTCGTTGACGAACAGGCGCTGCGCCGGCGCCGGGAACTGCGCGGGGGCACCGCAGTTCTGCACGGTGACCGTGCCGGCGGGGTCACCGGCTGCGGCGGGTGCCGGGGCGGGCGCCGAGCAGGCGGCGAGGACGACCACCCCCGCGGCGAGGACGGCGGACAGGCGTAGCGGACGGGTCACGAGCTCTCCCTGAGCGAGTCGAACACGAGGCGGGACCGCCCGGTCACCGGATGCGTGACGCGGGCGGCGGCGACCCCGAAGACCCGAGAGACGGTGTCGGGGTCGAGGTCGGACACGGCCGGGAGGGCCCGGCCGTCGTGCAGGACGACGAGGCGGTCGCACCAGCGGTCGGCCAGGTCGAGGTCGTGCAGGCTCACCACGACGGTCCGGCGCAGCGACCGGACCAGCTCCAGCAGGCCCAGCGCGTGGCGGACGTCGAGGTGGTTGGTGGGCTCGTCGAGCACCAGGACACCGGCGTCCTGGGCGAGGCCGCGGGCGAGCAGCACCCGGCGCCGTTCACCGCCGGAGAGCCGGTCGACCGGGCGGTCGGCGAGACCGTCGAGCTCGACCACGGCCAGCGCCGCGGTGACCGCGGTCCGCTCGACCACGTCGCCGCCCGCCCACGGCGGCCGGTGCGGCACCAGGCCGAGCGCGACGACCTCCCCGGCGCACAGGTCGGGGGACAGGTCCTCCTCCTGGCCGACGAACGCGATCCGCCGCGCCCGCTGCCGGGCCCGCAGCGCGGTCAGCGGGGTGCCGTCGAGCAGCACGCGACCCGCGGCGGGCCCGCGGATCCCCGCGAGGGCGCGCAGCAGGGTGGACTTGCCGCTGCCGTTGGGCCCGACGACGCCGAGCACCTCCCCCGGCTCGACGGCGAGGTCGACCCCGGTCAGGACGGTGCGGCCGCCGAGCACGCAGGTGAGCCCCTCCGCACGCAGGCTCACGCCGGGCTCCCGGCGGTCCGGTAGCGGCGGCGTCCCATCAGGATCAGGAACACCGGGGCGCCGATCAGCCCGGTGACCACGCTCAGCGGCATCTCGGTGGGCCGCACCGCGATCCGGGCGGTGACGTCGACGACGAGCAGGAACAGCGCGCCGCCCAGCGCGGTCACCGGCAGCAGCACCCGGTGCCGGGACCCGACGAGCAGCCGGGCCAGGTGCGGCACGACCAGGCCGACGAAGCCGACCGCCCCGGACACCGCGACGAGCACGCCGACCGCGACCGCGCACACGGTGAACAGCGCGGCCCGGGCGGCGGTCACCGGCACGCCGAGTGCGGCCGCGGTGTCGGGCCCGGCGGTGAGCGCGTCGAGCCAGCCGCTGAACGCCCCGAGCAGCACCAGCAGGAGCGCCACGGTCACCGCGGGCACCGCGACCCGGTCCCACTGCGCCCCGGACAGGCTCCCCAGCAGCCAGAACAGCACGGACTGGGCGGCGGCCGGGTCGCCGGAGCGGAAGACCAGGTAGCTCGCCGTCGCCGAGAACGCCGAGCCGAGCACGGTTCCGGTGAGGATCAGCCGGATCGGGGTGATCCCGCCCTGGGCGACGGCGATCGCCCCGACGAGCGCCCCGGCCGCGAGGGCCCCGAGGAGCGCGCCGGTGAACAGCGCCCAGGTGCCGAGCGCACCCAGCACCCCGGTGGTGATGACGGCCGTGGCGCCCACGCTCGCGCCGGAGGACACCCCGAGCAGGTAGGGGTCGGCGAGCGGGTTGCGCACGAGGGTCTGCACCCCGGCGCCGGCGAGCGCGAGACCCGCGCCGACGATCGCGGCGAGCAGCGAGCGCGGCATCCGCAGGTCCCGGACGATCGTCGAGACGGGGCCGGGCCGGTCGTGCAGCACCGCGTCGACGACCTTCGCGACGGGGAGGACCTCGGCGCCGAACGCGAGCGAGCCCACGAGCGCGACCGCCAGCAGTACGGCGAGTGCCGCGGTCACGGTCGCGGACCGCACCGCCCGTCGCTCGAACATCTGCACAGTTCATCATGTGATGGCTGGAGATGGGATGCGGGAAGGATCACCGCGCGGGATGCAGCCGTACCGGTAACGCGGCGAGCCGCGCCCCGACCGGCCCGCCCGGGTGCACCTCGACGAGCCCGGACACGGGACCGGCGGGACGAGCGTCGGGGAACCTGTCCCGCAGCACCTCCAGCACGGTGCGGAGCTTGAGGCGGGCCAGGTGCGCACCGGCGCAGAAGTGCGGACCGTGCCCGAAGGTCAGCGGGTGCCCGACGACCGGGCCGGCGTCGATCCCCCGGGTGTCGACCAGCACCGGCGCCCCGGCGGGCAGCGGCACACCGTCGAGGTCGGCGACTGTCCGGGCGAAGCGCCACAGCGAGAACGGGGCGGGCGGGTGGACCCGCAGCACCCCGGCGACCAGCGCGTCGAGCTCCCCGGCGGTGCGGCCGGCGAGCCCGGGGGCCAGGGCGTGGGCGACGACGTACCCGAGCGCGGCGTCGGTGGTGAGCTGCCCGGCGAACACCAGCCCGAAGACGAGGTAGCCGACCTGGGCATCGGTGAGGTCGGGCAGCGCCGCGCGCAGCCCGGCCGCGACGCCGTCGCCGGTCCCGTCGGTGACCGTGGCCGTGCCGATCGCCTGCAGCCGTCCGAACGCCGCTCCCGCCACCGACGGGTCGGGACTCCACCACATCGCCCTGCAGGCGGCGACGGCGTCATGCGGCGAGCGTGACCGTCGACGCGGACACCTCCGGTCCTCAGTCGAGCAGCACCGTGCGCAGGTCGAGGCGGCGCAGGACCCGGTCGACGGCGTGCGGGTCGACTCCGGGCTCACGACGCGCGGCCAGTACCTCGGTCCGGGCGGCGGCCAGCGCCGAGGCCTGGGCCTCGGCGACGGCGGTGCGGGCCTTCTTCACCGCCGCGATCCGGGACCGCTCCTCCTCCGAGGGCGTCTCCCCCGACAGCACCCGCTCCAGCCGCTCGACCCGCTCCCGCATCGCGGTGCCGACCTCCTCGGGCAGGCCCCGCACCGTGCGTTCGAACTCCAGGGTCGCGACGGCGGCCCGGCGCGCCCGCAGCACGATCGCGCGTTCGGCGCGCTCCTCGGCGTCGGCCTCGTCGTCGATGTCGAGGGCGCGGACCAGCATGCCGAGGGTGAAACCGGGCACGAGCAGCGTCACGAACAGCACCGACACGGCGATGAGGACGAGCTGGTCGCGGGCGGGGAACGGCGCCCCGGACGCGGTCTGCAGCGGCAGCGACAGCGCGAGGGCGAGCGTGGCGAGACCGCGCATGCCGCACCAGGACAGCAGCACAGCCTCGCGTCCGGTGAGCGGAGCGGCGCCGGCCGCGGCGGCGTCGTCGGCGCTGCGGGACAGCAGCCGCCAGGCGACGACCATCCACAGCACCCGCACCGCGACGACGACCACGCACACGACCGCCGCGTGCGCGAGCATCGTCGGCAGCTCGTCGCCCGCGGCGAGCACGACCTGGCGCAGGTCGAGTCCGATCAGGCCGAACGCGAGCCCTGTGACCAGCAGCTCGACGACGTTCCACAGCGAGGACTGGGTGAGCCGCTCGGCGGCCTCGTCGGCGTCGGCCCCGGCGCGCAGCTGCAGCGCGAGCACGACGACGGCGATCACCCCGGACGCGCCGAGCTCGTCGGCGGCCAGGTAGGTCGCGAACGGCAGGACCAGGGTGAGCGCGCTGCGCCCGGTGGCGTCGGTGAGCCTGCCGAGCACCCGGCGCGCCAGCCAGGCCACACCCAGTCCGATGAGGACCGCGCCGGCGGCACCGAGCACGAACCGCAGGCCCAGCCCGAGCGGGCTCAGCTCGTCGCCGGAGACGGTCGCCAGCACCGCGGCCTGGAACACGACCAGCGCGGTGGCGTCGTTGAACAGGCCCTCGCTCTGCAGCACCGCCACCACCCGGCGCGGGATCGGGACCTGCCCGGCGACGGCCTCGACGGCGACCGGATCCGGTGGGGCGACCATCGCCCCGAGCGCGACGGCGGCGGTGAGTGCGAGCCCCGGCACGAGCAGCCAGACCGTCCCGGCGACGGCGGTGGCGGTGACCAGCACCAGGCCGACGGCGAGCAGCGCGATCGTCCGCCTGCGCGCCCGGAACAGCGCCCACGACGTGCGCTGCGCCGTGGCGAACAGCAGCGGCGGCAGGAACAGCGGCAGGATCAGCTCGGGGTCGATGACGAATGCGTCGGGCAGTCCGGGCAGCAGCGCGACGACCACGCCGAGAACCACCATCAGCGCGGGCCAGGGCAGCCGGAGCCGGTCCCCCACCCCGACCAGGACGACCGCGGCCACCATCAGCCCGACGAGCACGAGCAGCATCTCCACGGACCGACACCCTGCCCTCCCCGCGGCCGGACGGCGGCCGACGCGCCGTGCCAGGATCACGGCGAGACCCACCGCCACCGATCCGAGGAGGTCCGCCCCGTGCCCCGCAACCCCTACGACGAGCTGCTCCCGGTCCCGTCGTTCACCCTGACCAGCACCGACGTGAGCGACGGCGCCGCGCTCGCCACCCCCCAGCTGTCCGGCATCTTCGGCGCGGGCGGCGAGGACGTCTCGCCGCAGCTGTCCTGGTCCGGCGCGCCGGAGGGGACGCAGTCCTACGCCGTCACCTGCTACGACCCGGACGCCCCGACCGTCGCCGGGTTCTGGCACTGGGCGGTGTTCGACGTGCCGGCCTCGGTGACCTCGCTGCCGTCCGGCGCGGGTGACGACAGCGGGTCAGGCCTCCCCGAGGGCGCGGTCCAGCTGCCCAACGACGCGAGCCTGGCCCGCTACCTGGGCGCCGCGCCGCCGCCCGGGCACGGCCCGCACCGGTACTACTTCGTGGTGCACGCGGTCGACGTGCCCACGCTGGACGTGCCCGCCACCGCGACGCCCACCTTCCTGGCGTTCACCCTGTTCAGCCACACCGTCGGCCGCGCCGTCCTGGTCGGGACGCACGCGAACCTGAGCTGAGGCCGCCGGCGTGGACACGGACGCGGAGCTGGACCGGCTGTACCGGGTCCCGCCGGAGGACTTCGTCGCCGCACGCGACGATGCCGCCGCCCGTGCCCGCGCCGCCGCGGACACCGACGCGGCCCGGGAGATCGCCGCCGCCCGGCGGCCGACGCGGGCCGCGTGGCTGGCGAACCTGCTGGTCGACGACGCCCGCGACGAGGTCGAGGGGCTCCTGGCCCTGGCCCCGGTGCTGGCCCACGCCCAGCGTTCCCTCGACGGCGCGGCCCTGCGGGAGGTGTCCGCGCAGCGCAACCGGCTGGTCGGGGCGCTGGCGCGCCGGGCGGCGGCCCTCGGTCGCACCGCGGGGGCCCGGGTGGGCTCCGGTGTGGAGCGCGACGTGCGGTGGGTGCTGGAGTCGGCGCTGGCCGACCCGGACCTGGCCGACCGGGTCCGGTCGGGGCGGCTGGAGCGCTACGAGCGGCACAGCGGCTTCGGGCCGCTCGGGGAGGCGGGGTCCGGGGCGGCGGGCTCCACGGCGGACGCGGACGCTCCGCGTGGCGCCC
>NZ_JAMXSG010000172.1:0-12404 GCF_024124365.1 Pseudonocardia sp. McavD-2-B | reverse complement strand
CGTCGCGGGCGTCGCGGTGGCCGGGGTGCTGTTCGGCGCGGGCGGCGGGCTCTGCCTCAACGCCGGGCTCACCCGCGTCGGCCGGCTGGCGCCGGCGTCCGGGCGGGGCGCGGTGAACGGGCTGTTCTACACCGCCGCCTACACCGGGTTCGCCACGCCGTGGCTGGCCACCGCGTTCGTCGCGACGACGGCGCTCGCCGCCCCGCTGGCGGTGCTCGCCGCCGTGGCCGCGATCACCGCCGGATGGCTCGCGGTCCGCTCCGGAGATCCGGACCGGGCACCCGGTCCCGGCCGGTCCCCGGACGCCCCGCCGTCCTAGGCTCGTCGGGTGCCCGACCTGACCAGTACCGCCAACCCGCGTGTCAAGAACCTGGTCCGGTTGCGCACCCGCCGCCACCGCGACGCCGCGGCCGTCACCGTGATCGAGGGGCACGACGAGCTGGCGCTCGCGCTCGACGCCGGCGTGGAGCCGACCGAGGTGTACTGGGCGCCGGACCTCGTGCGCTCGGACGCGCTGCTGGCCCGGATGCCGTCGGCGCGGGTGTTCTCGGTGACCCGCGAGGTGTTCGCCCGGATCGCCTACCGCGAGTCCCCGGACGGCTGGCTCGCCGTCGCCCCGGCCCCCGGCCGCCCGCTCGACGAGCTGGACCTCGGCCCGGACCCGCTCGTGCTCGTCGCCGAGGGTGTCGAGAAGCCCGGCAACGTCGGGGCGATGCTGCGGACCGCCGAGGCGTGCGGGGTGGACGCGGTGGTGATCGCGACCCCGGAGCGCGGCGGCACCGACTTCGCCAACCCCAACGTGGTGCGGGCGTCGAAGGGGACGGTGTTCGCGGTGCCGGTCGCGTCCGCGTCCACCACCGAGGTCCTCGACTGGCTCGACCGGCGCGGCATCGCCACCCTCGTCACCACCCCGGCCGGGACGACCGGGCTCGCCGGCACCGACCTGACCGGGCCGACCGCGCTGGTCATCGGGACCGAGGCCACCGGGGTGACCGACGCCTGGCTCGACCGGGCCGACGCCACGGTGGTCATCCCGATGCGCGGGCGGGTCAACTCGCTCAACGCCTCGATCGCCGCGGCCGTGGTGCTCTACGAGGCGGTCCGTCAGCGCGGCTGACCGACGAGCTCGGCGCGCAGCCGCTTCTTGTCGGTCTTGCCGATCCCGGTCAGCGGGATCCGTTCGACGAACTGCACGGTGTCCGGCACGTACATCGCGCCGGCGCGGTCGGCGACGAGGCCGGTCAGCTCGTCCGGGCTCGGCGCCGGGGAGTCGGTGACGACGGCGGCGTGCACGGTCTCGGTGCCGTCGTCGTCGGGCACCCCGAAGACCGCGGCGTGCCGGACGGCCGGGTGCTCCATGAGCAGGTCCTCCAGCTCGGAGGTGTACACGTGCCCGCCCACGACGACGATCATGTCCTTGACCCGGTCGAGCAGGTGCAGGTAGCCGTCGGCGTCCTGGCGGGCGACGTCGCCGGTCCGCACCCACCCGTCGACGACGGTGGCGGCGGTCAGCTCCGGCTGCTTCCAGTAGCCGTCCATCTCCATGCCGGTGTGCACCCACAGCTCACCGCGCCCGCCCGGGGCGACGGGGCGGCCGTCGGCGTCGGTGATCGCGATCGTGGTGGTGGGGATCGGCCGCCCGACGGTGCCGAGCAGGTCGGGGTCCCGGTGCTCCTCGGCGGTGAGCACGCTGATCCCGCCGGCCTCGGTCTGGCCGTAGAACTGGGTGAACACCGGGCCGATCCGGCGCAGCGCCTCGGCGATGCGCCGCGGGTTGGCCGGCGCCCCGCCGTAGACCAGCGACCGCAGCGACGACATGTCGGTCCGGTCCAGGTCGGGGTGGTCGAGCAGCCGGTAGATCAGCGGTGGCAGGAGGAAGGTGTGGGTGATCCGCTCCCGCTCGACCGCGGCGAGGAAGGCGCCCGCCTCGAAGCCGTCCTGGAGAACGACGGTCCCGCCGTCGGCCAGGGTACGGTCGGCGAGCGACCCGCCCACGTGGGCGACCGGGGTGGCGACGAGAAGCCGCGCGCCGGCGTCGCCGCTGCCGAACCCGCCTGCCCCGCGGCGCATCGCGGCACCGCGACGGTGGTGGTCGAAGGTGTAGGTGATGCCCTTCGGGTGGCCGGTGGTGCCGCCGGTGTGCCGGATCTGCTCGATGGCGTCCGGCCGGGCGCGGCCCCGGACCGGCTCGGTGGACGCCGTCGCGGCCTCGGCCGTCACGTCGGTGTCGGTGCCGTGCGGGCCGAGCCAGAGCACGTCGACGCCGGGGACCAGCGCGAGGACGGGCTCGGCGGTCGTCGCGGCGTCGGCGTCGGCGAGGACGAGCGGCGCCTCGACGTCGTCGACGATGCGGGCCTGCGCGGCGGCGGACAGGCCCTCGTGCGGCTGGGCGATGCCCGCCCCGAGCAGCGTCACCGCGAGCCGCGCGACGACCGCCCCGGGTGTGTTGCCGGCCAGCAGCGCCACGACCCGGCCCGACTCGACCCGGCCGTCAAGGGTGTGGGCGAGCCGGTGCACGGAGTCCACGAGCTCGCCCGCGGTGATCCTGCGGTCGCGGTGCACCACGGCCTCGCGGCCGCGGTCGGCGGCGAGGGCGTCGAGGAGCTCCTCGACGTCGCTGTGCAGGGCGGCCCCGCTCTGCGTGGCGGCGCCGTGGCGCGGCGCGGTGGCGCTGTCCAGATCGGCGGACATGTCCGGGCTCCTCTCGACGAGATCGTTGTCTTACGCAACGATCAACTCGAGGGCAGGCTTCCCGGAGGTGATCTGATCGACACCTCTCGCTTGTGTGAGCTACCAGGCGGTCCTCAGGCAGCCAGGGCGAGCTCCTCGCGCCGCTCGGAGCGCTCCATTCGAACCGCAACCCCCAACGCGGCCAGCCCCAGCAGCGGCAGCACGGTCGCGACCGCGGCGGGCGCGGTCCAGCCCCATCCGGCGGCCAGCACCAGGGCACCCAGCGCGGCCCCGAGGGCGTTGGACACGTTGAACGCGGCGTGGTGCAGTGCCGCGCCCAGAGTCGGACCCTCGCGACCGGCGTCCATCAGCCGGGTCGCCAGCGCCGGTGTGGTCGCGGTGGTGGTGAACGCCAGTGCGAACAGCGTGACCAGCGCGAACACCGGCGAGGACGCGGTGAGCGCGAACAGGGTCATCGACACCGCGGCGGCGGCGAGCCCCGAGGCGATCGTGCGGACCGGCGCAGTCTCGGCGAGCCGGCCGCCGACCTGGTTGCCGAGCGTCATGCCGACCCCGAACACGGCGAGCGCGAGCGGCACGGCCGCGGTGGCGAGCCCGGACACCTCGGTGAGCACCGGGGTGATGTAGCTGTACACGGCGAACGAGCCGCCGAACCCGGTCGCGATGACCGCCATCGTGATCCAGACCTGGCCGCGGCGCAGCGCCGACAGCTCACCCAGCACCGAGCCGCGGCGCTCGTCGCGGACGTCGGGGACCAGCCGCCAGACGGCCAGCATCGTGAGGGCCGCGACGGCGCCGACGGTCAGGTAGGCCGCGGGCCAGCCCGCGTTCTGCCCGAGCCAGGTCGCGCCCGGGACGCCGACGATGTTGGCGATCATCAGCCCGCTCATCACCGTCGCGATCGCCCGTGGCCGCCGCTCGCGGGGGACCAGCGAGGCGGCGAGCACCGATGCGGTGCCGAAGTAGGCGCCGTGCGGCAGCCCGGCCAGGAACCGGGTGGCGACGAAGGTGCCGAAGGTCGGGGCGAACGCCGACGCCACGTTGGTCACCGCCAGCGCGCCCGCCAGGGCCAGGACGAGGTGCTTGCGGGGCCACCGCGCGCCGAGCACGGCGAGCACCGGCGCGCCGACGACGACGCCGAGCGCGTAGGCGCTGATGGCCGTGCCGGCCTGCGGCACGGTGGCGCCGAGGTCGGCGGCGAAGGCCGGCAGCAGACCCATCGAGGCGAACTCGGTGGTGCCGATGGCCAGGCCGCCGAGGGCCATCGCGGCGAGCGCGGGCCCGGTGGTGGGAGACTGGGACGAGGTGGAGGCTTTTTTCATCGCGACACGAGGATAAATCTCGGGAGGCCGGAGGTGTCAAACCGGATGACGTCGATGTCGGCCGGTTCACGTTCCGGCACGGATGCGCCCGGGCGCGCCGAGACCGACCGCTGGCGCGCCACCGCCGAGGTCCTGGACGCGGTGCGCCGCGAACCGGGCCTCACCCGCGTCGAGCTCGCGCGGCGGCTGCGCCTGGCCAGCGGCTCGGCCACCGAGATCGCGGCCCGGCTGCGCGACCTCGGCTGGGTCACCGAGGAGCGCGCGCCCTGCGGGGGGCGCGGGCGGCCGACCACGACGCTCGCCCCCAACCCGGACGGGCCGGGGGTCGTCGCCGTCGACGTGCGGTTCGAGGGCTGGCGGGCGGGGCTCGCCGGGCTGGACGGGGTCCCGGCCACGCTGCTGTCGGGCCCGCACCGCCGTCGCGACCCGGACGCCGTCGCGGCGGAGCTGGACGGGGTGGTCGGCGAGCTGGTCGCGCAGGCGCCCGGACCGGTGGTGGCGGTCGGGATCGGGGTCGCCGCGACCGTGGTCGACGAGCATTTCGCCGAGTCCGGTGGCGGCCAGGGCTGGAGTCCGCTGGACGTGCGCCGGATCGGTGCCGGGCTGGGCCTGCCGGTGCTGGTCGGCAACGACGCGAACCTGGCCGGTGTCGCCGAGGTCCGCGACGGTGCCGCGGCCGGTGCGGGCACGGCGTTGTTCCTCACCGTCGAGGTGGGCATCGGCGGCGCGCTGCTGCTCGACGGGCGTGCCCAGGCCGGTGCCCGGGGCGCGGCGGGGGAGCTGGGGCACCTGCCCTTCGGTGACCCGGCCGCCCGCTGTGCCTGCGGTGCCCGCGGCTGCTGGACCACCGGCGTCGACGGCCGGGCGCTCGCCCGGATGCTGGGCGAGCCCGAGCCGGACGCTCCGTACAGCTACGCACGCACCGTGCTCGACCGCGCCTCGGCCGGTGAGCCCGGCCCGTCGGCGGCGGTGACGAGCGCGTCGGCGGCGCTGGCCCGCGGCGTCGCCGGCCTGGTCAACGCGCACGACCCGGAGGTCGTCGTGCTGGCCGGGCTCGGGCCCGCCCTGCGCGCCGCGGCGCCGGAGGCGTTCGCCGTCGCCTATGACGACGGTCTGATGGCTTTCCGCCGCGCCCTCGCGCCGCCGGTGCACGACGACGCGCACGGCGAGGACGGCGTGCTCCGGGGGGCCGCCGCGATCGCGCTGGACCACGCGGTCTCGGCTCCCGGGCTCGCCGCCCGCGCCGGCTGAGGCGCCCTGCTCAGGGGCGGGGGATCGACCGCAGGTTGCTGCGCGCCAGCTCGACCATCTTCCCGACGCCGCCGTCGAGCACCGTGCGGGTCGCGGCGAGTGCGAACCCGCGGACCTGCGCCGCGGTGATGTGCGGCGGGATGGACAGCGCATTCGGGTCGGTGCGCACGTCGACCAGCGCCGGACCGCGGTGGTCCAGCGCCCGGCGCAGCGCCGCGCGCACGTCGGACGGGTCGTCGACGGCCTCGGCGTACAGGCCGGCGGCGCGGGCGATCCCGGCCAGGTCCGCCGGGCCGTGGTCGGTCTGGAAGGACGGGTAGCCCGCCACCATCATCTCCAGCCGGATCATGCCCAGCGATCCGTTGTTGAACGCGACGACGGTCAGCGGCAGGTCGTGCTCGGCCGCGGTCAGCAGCTCGCCGAGCAGCATGGTCAGCCCGCCGTCGCCGGACAGCGACACCACCTGCCGGTCCGGGTGGGCGAGCTGGGCGCCGATCGCGTGCGGCAGGGCGTTGGCCATCGTCCCGTGCCGGTAGGAGCCGATGATCCGGCGCCGGCCGTTGGGGGACAGGTAGCGCGCCGCCCACACGTTGCACATCCCGGTGTCGACGGTGGCGATCGCGTCGTCGGCCATCTCCTCGTCGAGGACCGCCGCGACGTGCTCGGGGTGGATCGGGCGCAGGTCGGAGACCTTGTGCGTGTAGGCGCCGACCACCTTCTCCAGCGCCTCGGCGTGGCGGCGCAGCATCCGGTCGAGGAAGGAGCGGTCGGTCTTCTCCGCGATCCGCGGCAGCAGCGCGTCCAGGGTGGACGCGGCGTCGCCGTGCACACCCAGCTCCAGCAATGTGCGCCGGCCGAGGCGCGCGGGGTCGGTGTCGATCTGCACGGTGCGGGCCTGCGGCAGGAACGAGTCGTAGGGGAAGTCGGTGCCGATCAGGACCAGCAGGTCGGCCTCGTGGGTCGCTTCGTAGCAGGCGCCGTAGCCGAGCAGCCCGGACATGCCGACGTCGTGGGCGTTGTCGTACTGGATCCACTCCTTACCGCGCAGCGAGTGGCCGATCGGCGCCTTCACCTTCTCGGCGAGGGCGAGCACCTGCTCGCGGGCGTGCTCGATCCCGGCGCCGACGAACAGCGTCACGGTGTCTGCGGCGTCGACGAGCCGGGCCAGCTCGGCCACCTGCTCCTCCGACGGCCGCACGACGCCGGTGGGCGGGGCCAGGTGCGAGGTGCCGGTGTCGTTCGGCGCGTCGAGCGCGCTGACGTCGCCGGGCAGGACCAGCACCGCCACGTCGGACTCGGCGAGCGCGGTCTGCATGGCGATCCGCTGCATCCGGGGCATCTGCTCGGGCCGCGAGATCAGCTCGCAGTACGCCGAGCACTCGGTGAACAGCCGCTCCGGGTGCGTCTCCTGGAAGTAGCCGGTGCCGATCTGGGTCGACGGGATGTGCGAGGCGATCGCCAGCACCGGCGCACCGGTGCGGTGGGCGTCCATCAGGCCCTGGATCAGGTGCGTGTTGCCCGGGCCGCAGCTGCCGGCGCAGACCGCGAGCCGCCCGGTGAGCTGGGCCTCCGCCGCGGCCGCGAGCGCGGCGGCCTCCTCGTTGTGGACGTGCACCCACCGGATGCGGCCGTCGCGGCGGATCGCGTCCGCGATCGGGTTGAGACTGTCACCCACCAGCCCGTAGATGCGTTCGACGCCGGCCTGGTGCAGCAGCTCGATCATCTGGTCGGCCACGGTGCGGCTCATGTCGTTCCTCCTCGCGCTGGGGTGCGAGGGCCGTGTTCCCGGTCCGGCACCGGGCCGAACCGTTCCGTCGTGTGACGACGCCCGCGCACCGTCCGGCGCACCGCAGGTCACGACACGCGCATCGGAATCGATTCCCGCACTGCACGGGAACCCGTATGTGAGTACTTTCCCCTCACATTCCTGGGAGGGGACACGAAATGATCATTCTTGGTCTGATCCTGTTGCTGGTGGGGTATTTCGCCGGCATCCAGCTCCTCTACTACATCGGCGGTCTGCTGGTGATCGTCGGTGTGGTCCTGTTGATCCTCGGAGCGATCGGACGTCCGGTGGCTGGGCGGAAGGCCTGGTTCTGACCGGGCCGGCCGGAGCCGGCCGCGGGAATCCGCGGACCGGCTGACGGCCGGCGTCGCCGAATTCCCCGCGGGGGTGTGTGTCCGGGTCGACCGGAAACGCACCCCCGTGGTGTGTCACGGCGAAAGGATCACCCGTGCGGCCGGATTCCGAGAATGTCGCGGGCGGCCGTGGGGGAGGCCGGTGTCGCGCCCACCCGGTCCAGCACGCCCAGTGCACCGTCGAGCAGCTCCCGGTTGGACGGCGCCGTGCCCCGGCCGTCGTCGAAGTCCTCCAGGCCGACCCGCAGGTGCCCGCCGCGGCGCACCGCCAGCTCGGCCAGCCCGGAGGCGACGACGTCACCGCCCAGCACGGCCACCGACCACGGCAGGCCCGAGGGCTCCAGCAGCTCCAGGTAGGCCTCCAGTGCGGCGGGCGTCGGCGGCAGCCCGAACTGCAGCCGGTCGGCGAAGTACAGCTTCACGATCGCGCCCGGCGGGACCCGCCCGTGCCGGTGCAGGGTCAGCGTGGTGCGCAGGAACCCCGGCTCGAAGATCGAGATGCTCGGGGCGGCGCCCAGCTCGGCGGTGCGGGCGAACATGTACTCGGTGTCGGCGAAGGAGTTCTGGTACGGCTCCGGCGCCGCCGCGTCCGGGCAGGTGCCGTCGTCGAGCAGGCCGACGTTGACCGAGCCGGGGTCGACCAGTGTCATGTGTCCGCGCCGGCCCAGCTCCTCGACGTGCGCCCACCGCCGGGTCACCGGGATGTCCCGGGCCCCGGCCGCCATCGTCGGGTAGAGCAGCGCGTCGGGGTGCGCGGCCACGACCGGGTCCCAGGCCGCCAGGTACGGCTCGACGGCGTGTACCCCGTCGACGGTGAACATCGGCTCGTCGTTGTGGTGGTGCACGATCGCCGCGCCCGCGTCCAGGACGTCGACGGCCTGCTCGGCCACCTCCGCCGGGGTGCGGGGCACGTGCGGGTTGCGCTCCCGCGTCGTCGTGCCGTTCAGCGCCACTTCCAGGATGACCGCGGTGTCCACGCCCGCCAGCATCGCCGCAGGCGGCGGTGGGGCGCGACCGTTGCGGTCGTAGGCTCGCCGCTGTGATCGGCACACGCGGTACCGCACTGGCCGGGGCGCTCCTGGTCCTGGGCCTGCTGGCCGGGTGCGGCGACCAGCCCCTCCCGCTGACCGAGGGGCCGCCCGGCGCGTCCCCGGCCGACGGGCTCATCCGGGTCGTGCAGCTGTCCGCGCAGCGCGCCCAGGTCTCCGACCAGGTCGCCGCGGCGAAGTTCGGGACCGGGGCGGCCGTCACCGACCCGGCGCGGGAGGCGGCCGTCGTCGCGCAGGCGCGGGCGGACGCGATCCGCGACGGCGTCGACCCCGACTGGACGGCCCGGGTCGTCGCCGACCAGATCGCGGCGAGCACCCAGGTGCAGAACGACCTGATCCGGCAGTGGACCGACCGGCCCGACACGCGTCCGGCGCAGCGGCCCGAGCTGGCCCGGGTGCGGCCGCAGCTCGATCGGATCGGCGACGAGCTCGTGGCCGCCCTGAAGCTGACCGGACCGGCCCGGGCGAACGAGGAGTGCCCGTCGACCCTGGCCCAGGCCGCGGTCGAGCAGGCGCAGGGGCTCGACGAGGTCCACCGCAACGCCCTCGGGCGGTCGCTGAAGTCCGTCTGCGACGGCGCCCCCGGCTGATCCGCCTCGTGTGACGGTGCCGTTTCCGCTCGTCCGAAGGTCTTGCGTATCCGGATAGTACGTGCTCGGATTAATAGGACGAGACACGGAGGTGCGCGATGGACCAGAACCTGTTCAACGACATCTGCCTGCAGCAGCTGACGCTGTCGGGCGTGCACGAGGGGGAGACGGTCGTCGTGCTCACCCGGGGCGCGGAACGGACCGAGTACGCCGACGCGTTCCTCTGGGCGATCCAGAAGCTGGGCGCGACCGGCTACCACATGCGGCTGCCGTCGCCGGCGAGCGCGGGCGGCGCCTGGGCGGTCGGCGACTCCGGCCTGGGGAACATCCCACTGGCCGTGGACGCCCTCAAGGCCGCGGACATGGTCGTGGACTGCACGTTCCTGCTGTTCAGCAAGGAGCAGTTCGCGATCCAGGACGCGGGCACCCGTATCCTCACCGCGGTCGAGCCGCCCGAGCTGCTGGCCCGGCTGATGCCGACCACCGAGCTGCGCGAACGCGTCGAGACCGGCGCGGAGCTGCTGGCCAAGGCCTCGACCATGCGGATCACCAGCCCGCACGGCACCGACGTGACCTACCAGCTCGGCATGTACCCGACGCTGAGCGAGTACGGCTACACCGACACCCCCGGTCGCTGGGACCACTGGCCCGCGGCGTTCGTGTTCACCGGCGGCTCCGACGACGGCGTCGACGGGAAGATCGTCCTCGCCCCCGGGGACGTGCTGCTGCCGTTCAACACCTACGTGCAGACCCCGGTGGAGATCACCATCGAGCAGGGCTTCATCCGCGACATCCGCGGCGGCGCCGGCTCCTCCGGTCTCGACGCGGACCTGCTCCGCTCCTACATCGAGTCCTTCGACGACCCGCGCGGCTACGGCATGAGCCACGTCGGCTGGGGTCTCGACGAGCGCGCCCACTGGCACGGCCTGACCCAGTTCGGCGGCGGCATGGGCATGGAGCTGCGCAGCTTCTACGGCAACGTCATGTTCTCGATCGGCCCGAACAACGAGCTCGGCGGCCCGAACGACACCGCCTGCCACTTCGACATCCCGATGCGCGGCAACTCCCTGTTCCTCGACGACGAGCTGATCGTCGACGCCGGAGAGCTGACCGTGCCGGAGATGAAGCCGGTGGCGCGCCGATGACGCGCGACCACCACATCGGCATGATCGTCCCGTCCTCGAACCTGACGATGGAGACCGAGCTCCCGCGGATGCTGCGCGCCCGGGAGGACGTGCTGCCCGACGACCGGTTCGTCTTCCACGCGGCGCGGGCCCGGATGCAGCACGTGACCCCCGAGCAGCTGCGCGCGATGAACGCCCAGGCCCAGCGGGCCGCGGCCGAGCTGGCCGACGCCCGGCCGGACGTCGTCGCGACGGCCTGCCTGGTCGCGATCATGGCGCAGGGCCCCGGCTACCACTGCACCGCCGAGGACGACATCACCGCCGCACTGCGGGCGGAGGGCTCCGACGCCCCCGTCGTCTCCAGCGCCGGAGCGCTGCTGTCGGGGATCGCCGCGCTCGGCGCGACCCGGGTCGCGATCATCACCCCGTACATGGAGCCGCTGACGAAGGCGGTCGTGGACTACCTCGAGGACGCAGGGGTCGAGGTCGTCGACTCGCTGTCGCTGCAGGTTCCCGACAACCTCGCCGTCGCCCGGCTCGATCCGGCCGACCTGCGCGAGCACTGGCGCAGGCTGGATCTGACCGGCGCCGACGCGCTGGTGCTCAGCGCATGCGTGCAGATGCCGTCGCTGCCGTCGATCGAGGCGGTGCAGGACGAGGCCGGCATACCGGTGCTGTCCGCCGCCACCGCGACCACGCACCGCATCCTCACCGGGCTCGGGCTGGAGCCACGGGTGCCCGGGGCGGGGGCGCTGCTCGCCGGCTGAGGCCGTACGACCGGGACCCGCGTGCCGCGCCGGCACGTGGGTCCTCGTCGTGTCCGCGGGCCGGATGCCCACATGGTCCTTCTCCGGGGAGTGTCGACGTCCCCGGAGAGCACTCCCGGCTCCACGGAGAAGGATCACCGGTGTCGGCGGGCCGGTGGAGGGGGTGGACGCGGCCTGCCCCGTGCTGTACATGTTTGTACATGTCTGAACAGGGTGGGCGTTCCAAGAGGGCGCGCCTCGTCGAGGACCTCGCCGGGCGGATCCGCTCCGGCCGGTTGCCGAACGGTGAGCAGCTCCCGGGGGAGAACCAGCTCGCCCGCACCTACGCCGTCTCCCGCGGCACGGTCCGCAGCGCGCTGGCCGAGCTCGCCCGGCGCGACCTCATCACCACCGAGACCGGCGTCGGCTCGTTCGTCACCTTCGACGGGTCGCCCCTGGACCAGCGGCTCGGCTGGGCGCAGGCCTTCGCCGCGTCCGGCGCGGCTGTCGGCACCGAGCTGCTCGGCATCACCGCGGGCGGCGACCCCGGTCCCACCGGGTACGAGGGGCCACTGGTCACCGTGCGCCGGCTGCGGCGCGCCGGGGCCGTCCCGGTCTCGCTGGAGACCGCCTCGCTGCCCGCCACCGGTCACCTCGCGCGGCTCCCGGAGACCGGGCTCGTCGACGGCTCGATCACCGCCACCCTCGCCGCGGCGGGCCTGCTCGGCATCGCGGGGGAGCAGTGGATCGCGGTGGCCCCGCTCGACACGGCCGACGCCGTCACCCTCGAACGCGAGCCCGGCGAGCTGTTCCTGCACGCCGTCCGGGTCACCCGCGACGCCCGCGGCGGGCTCGTCGAGCACGTCGTCAGCCTGCTGGACCCGCAGCGCTTCCGGTTCCACCTCGCGTTCGGACAGACCCGGTGAGCGACCCGCACGACCGCGCACTGGGCGCGCTGCTCGGCCTCGCCGTCGGCGACGCGCTCGGCATGCCCACCCAGTCGCTGTCCCGGTCCGCGATCGCGGAGCGCTACGGCGTCGTCGACCGGCTCCTCGACGGCGCCGACGACCAGCCGATCGCCCCGAAGCTCCCCGCCGGCACCGTCACCGACGACACCGAGCAGGCGCTGCTGCTCGCCCGGATCCTGCTCGACCACGACGGCCGGGTCCCGCCCCGGGTGTTCGCCTCCGTCCTGGAGGAGTGGGAGCAGGACATGATCCGGCGCGGGTCGCTGGATCTGCTCGGCCCCTCCACCCGCCGGGCCCTGACCCGGCTCGCGGACGGCGAGCCCCCCGAGATCGCCGGCCGCGACGGCGTCACCAACGGCGCCGCGATGCGTGTCGCGCCCGTCGGCATCGCGTACGCCGGCCCGCGGCTCCTCGACGCCGTCGTCGAGTCGGCGGTCGTCACCCACCACACCGCACCCGGGATCGCGGCCGCCGCCGCGGTGGCCGCCGCGGTGTCGGCCGGGGTGTCCGGCGCGGGGCTCCCT
>NZ_JAMXSG010000171.1:0-12444 GCF_024124365.1 Pseudonocardia sp. McavD-2-B | reverse complement strand
GCTCGAGGAGTCGCTGACGGGCTTCACGGTCTCGGTCGCCGGCGTCGTGGGTACCACGGCCATCGTGAGCGCATCGACCTCCGCGACCGCCCACACCGCCGCGGTGACGAACGTCGTCGCCCTGGCCGGCGAGCCCGGTACCGGCGAGAGCACCGACCCCGGCCTCGGCGAGCTGCGCCCGGTCCGGACCGGCCGGCATGCGCCCCGCTGACCTGTCCGCCGGCGCGCTGTCCGACCAACAGGTCCGCTCGATCGCCGAGGCCCAGGCACGCGTGAACGTCTGGGAGGGCTCGATCCGGTCCGGGAAGACGGTCGGGTCGCTGCTCCGGTGGCTGATGCACGTGGCGCACGTCCGGGACCTGCCGGGCGAGCTGTTCATGTTCGGCAGGACGCGGGACAGCATCGCGCGCAACGTGTTCGGTCCGCTCCGCGATCGGTCGCTGTTCGGCCCCCTGGCGCGTCAGGTGGACTACACGACCGGCGCCGCGACCGCGACCATCCTCGGCCAGACCGTGCACGTCCTGGGCGCGAACGATAAACAGGCCGAAGAGAAGGTAAGGGGACTCACCGGCAAAGGCGCGTACGGCGATGAGTTAACTACCGTGCCGGCGCCGTTTTTCCGGCAGAGTTTGGGTCGCTTGTCCGTTAAGGGTGCAAAGCTCTACGGAACCACAAATCCGGATAATCCGGCGCATTGGCTCCGGCAGGACTACCTACTCGACCCGGCCCTCGACCTGCGATCGTGGCATTTCACGATCGACGATAATCCGCACCTCGACCCCGATTACGTCCGCAACATCAAGGCGGAATACAAGGGGCTGTGGTTCAAACGGTTCATCCTCGGCCAGTGGGTCCAGGCCGAGGGCGCCATCTACGAAATGTTCGACGAGGACGAGCACGTCGTCGACGAGCTGCCGGCCATCGAGCGCGTGCTCGCCGCCGGCGTCGACTACGGCACGACGAACCCGTTCGCCGCGCTCATGCTCGCCACCACCCGCGACGGCCGGCTCGTGTTCACCCGCGAGTACCGGCACGACCCCCGCACGGCGCGCCGGCAGCTCACCGACGCGGAGTTCTCCCGCGAGCTGCGCCGGTGGCTCGACGCCGAGGGCGAGGCGCGCCGGCCGAAGTGGCTCGCGATCGACCCCTCGGCGGAGTCGTTCCAGCTACAGCTACACCGCGACCAGGTGCGCGGTATCGCCGACGCGGACAACTCCGTCGGCGACGGAATCCGGCTGTTCGCATCGCTGCTCGCGACCCGCCGGCTCATCATCCACAAATCGTGCCGCGGCCTGATCGACGAAATCCCCGGCTACGTCTGGGACGACACGGCCGCCGACAAGGGCGAAGACCGGCCCGTGAAGAAGAACGACCACAGTTGCGACGCGGCCCGATACGCCATTTCGACGACGCGGGCCGCATGGCAGCGGTCCGTGCCGATTACGCCCTGGGTATCGCCGCAATAAAGATCAGCAGGGTGACAATAACCAATAGGGAAACGGTTAGTCCGCCAACGACTAGCACCACGGACGAGTCGTTGGATGCTTTGAGTGCTGTGTTCCCGAGAACATCTGCGAGAATTGCTATCAGGAGTCCTAAGCTACAAATCCAGGCTGAGATTACAGCGGGACCCGCCGGGATGACGCCGAGCACGCCTAGGAACGTGACGATAAGGCCGGCGAATGTAGTCGCGACGACGACCAGAAAGTTCACGATTTGATACGTGAGCACGAGCCGATTCCCGCGTTGGGCAGCAAGACCGATGAATCGGTTAGATACCAGGAATGCGATGAGGAGCGTAGGTATCACCTGCGCAATTACAGCTAGAAGGGCTCGCGCATTTGCTGGATCGAGACTGTTGCCGTCGGGAATCACGCTCAGTATTACCGGGATGCACTCCCGGTTCGTTACAGGAGGACTCATGACAGAGCACGAATCTGACGAGCTGCTCGCCGACCAGGTGCTCGACGGCCGGCACCCGTCGGTCGAGCACGTGGCCCGGTTCCTGCTGGTGCCCAACCCGAACCTGCCGGCACCGCTCTACGCCATCGCCGACGCCTACGCCGCGCACACGCGCCGGCTGCTCGGCCTCATCCCGGACGGGCCCGAGCTGACCGCCGCACTGCGAGACCTGCTCGTCTCGAAGGACGCCGCGGTCCGGGCCGCGCTGTGAGCACCGGCGCGATCCTCAACGAGACCGAGGCGTTCGAGGCCGCCCGCAAGCGCGCGAGGCGCGACGCCGCGGCCCAGGTCGCTGCCGCCGGCGGGAACCTCGCCGACAACGCGGCGGTGACGGCCCAGGTCGACCACTACCTCGCGAGCTATCTCGCGGAGGTCCGCCAGGCAGAGGCCGGCGCACGACTGCGCCGGCTGTTCGGAGGTGACCGGCGATGAGGACGTCGTTCCGGGTATCGGGCAACACTCCCGACGAGCTGCACGCCGAGGCGCGCCGGCAGCTCGACGAGTTCGCCGGCCAGGGCGTCGGGACCTACGTGCTCGACGACGTGTTCGGCGGCGACGACGGCCCGTACGCCAGCCTCGACGAGCCGGGCGGGGGCCGGCCCCGCGGGAAGTTCTCCGGGCACGTCACCGCGACCGTCCCGGACCCCGATCCGGACCCGTCGTGATGGCCGCCCGCTGGCCCGACGACCCGCCGGCCTGGACCTTCCGCGGCGGCTGTACCTGCTGGCGCCACGTGCTGTGGCGGAGCCTGACCGACTGGCGCGGCCACTGGGCCGCGCTCGCGCCGCTGCGGCACCGCGGCCGGCGCTGACCCGAGAGGCGCGTACGTGATCTCCGAGCCGTTCCCGCTGCCCGTGACGCTCACCGTCGGCGAGTCCGGCGCGTTCGAGGTCGGCGAGCTGCTCGTCGCGGTCGACGCCGTGCCCGTCGTCGCCGGCGACCAGGCCGAGGCGACCGTCACCGTGCGGGCCGCCGACGGGCGCGCGGTCGTCGACAACCTCGCCGACCTGCTCGAAGCGACCGCCGGCCGGCTCCGCGCCGGCGAGAACCTGCTCGACCCGACCGAGGGGAGGCCCGCGGATGCTGCCCGAGAATGACGCGCCGTGGCCGCCGCCGGCGTTGAAGCCGGCCCTCGACAAGTTCGAGGCCTGGGACGCGTGGTGGGCCGGGGACCCGGACATGCTGCGCGCCCACTACGAGGCCGCGTCGGGCGCCGGCGCGGTCAACCGGCCGTCGCAGTACGCCGGCGGCCTGGTCGGCAAGCTCGCGCGGTTCTGGTGGGGCCGGCCGACGCCGGACAGTGAGCCGGAAGCGAAGTTGCACGTCCCGCTGGCCGGCGACACCGCCCAGGCCTATGCCGACCTGCTGTTCGGCGAGGCGATCACGGCGACGAGCGAACACAAGGGCTCGACCGACCGGCTGACCGAGCTACTCGACGACGGCATGCACTCGCGGCTACTCGAAGGCGCCGAGACCGTCGCCGCGCTCGGCGGGGGCTACCTGCGCCCCATGTGGGACGACCGGATCGGCGACAAGCCGTGGCTCGACGCGGTCTCGCCCGACATGGCGGTGCCCGAGTGGATCGGCGGCCGGCTCGCCGGCGTGAACTTCTGGCGCATCGTCCGGCGCGAGCAGCGCGGCCAGATCATCTACCGGCACATCGAGCGCCACGAGCCCGGATGGATCATTCACCGGCTCTACCGCGGCGAGCGCGACAAGATCGGCCGCCCGGTCCCGCTGGAAGAGTCCGACGCGACCGCAGCGCTTGCCGGACACGTCAACTCCGCCGGCGCCATCGAGACCGGGTACAAGCTGCTGTCGGCGGTCTACGTGCCCCGCAACCGGCCGACCCCGATGTGGCGCAAGCTGCCGATGCTGCGGCCGATGGGCCGGTCGCTGTTCGCCGGCGCCGAGCCGCTGCTCGACGCACTCGACGAGACGTACGCGGCGTGGATGCGCGACGTGCGGCTCGCGAAGGGCCGCGTGTTCGTCCCGGAGAACATGCTCGACAACTACGGGCCCGGCCAGGGCGCCGGATGGGACCCCGACCGGCAGTTCTACGCCACGGTGCCCGGCATGCTCGGCGGGAAGGACGACCGGCTCACCGTCGTGCAGTTCTCGATCCGCGTCGACGAGCACCGCGACACCGCCCGCGAGCTGGTCAACACGATCATGCGGCGGGCCGGGCTCAACGGCGCCACGCTCGGCGAGCCGGGCGACGGCGGGCCGGCGATCACGGCGAAGGAAGTCAGCGCCCGAGAGCGCCGCTCGATGCTGTCGCGCGAGCGCGGCATCCGGTACTGGAAACCCGAGCTGCGGCACGCGTTCGGCGCGCTGCTCGCCGCCGACAAACGGGCGTTCCGGACCAACGTGGACCCACACGCGCCGATCAACGTCGAGTTCCCCGACAGCGTCTCGGAAGACCTCGAAACGCTGGCCGGCACCGCAGACCTGCTCAACCGGGCCGACTCCGCCTCGACGTGGACCCGCGTCGAGGTGCTGCATCCGGACTGGACCGAGACCCAGGTCCGCGAGGAAGTGGCCGCGATCCAACGCGAGCGCGGCCCGGTGCTCGACGCACCGTTCCCCGGCGACGGCGAGGACGGCGACGACCCGGACGCCGATCCGGACGCCGGCGAGTGACCGCGCTGCGGCTGCTCGCCGGCGCCCTGGCCGCGCTCGTCGCCATCGCCGCAGTCTCCGCCGCGGTCGGCGGGCTCATGTTCGCGGCGCTGCTCGCGCTGACCACCTGACACCGGGGAGGGGTGACCGATGCCGCCGCGCGGACGCACCCCGACCCCCGACGAGGCCGCACTCCTGACGACCTACCTCGACGCCGAGCGCTACCTACTGGGCAGCGTCTCCCGTGAGGTCGGCGACGTCGCGGACGTGGCCGACGCCGGCGGCGACACCGACGCCCGCACCGCGGCCGGCATGCGCAAGATCAGGGCCGACGCCGAGGCTGCGTTCCGCGGGCTCGAACAGGGCTCGTCGGCCCGCGTCGAGCGCGTCATCGCCGCCGGCCAGGCCGAGGGCGTCGCCGCGGCAACGCGCGAGCTGGGCCAGATCACCGGCCGCGGCTCGCGCCTGGCCGACTACGGCGACGCCGTGAACCGAGGCGCGCTCGACCGGCTCGCCGCGTCCGTGGTCGACCAGCTCGGCCAGGCCCACGAGTCGATCCTCCGCGTCGTCCCGGACGCCTACCGCGAGGCGGTCGCCCGCACCGTGTCCGGCGTGCTGGTCGGCGCCCAGACGCGCCGCGAGGCCGCACAGCGGGCCCTGTGGTCGCTCACCGACCGCGGACTGACCGGGTTCACCGACGCGGCGGGCCGCCGCTGGAAGCTGTCGAGCTACGTCGAGATGGCGACCCGCTCGGCCAGCGCGCGGGCCGCCGTCGACGCCCAGCTCGACCGCCTCGGCGCTGCCGGGCACGAACTGGTCCGGGTGTCGAACGCGCCCCGCGAGTGCGACAAGTGCGCGCCGTGGGAGGGCAAGATCCTGCTCCGCGGCGGCGGGTCTGCCGGCCGCTACGAGTTCGAGCACGCGACCAACGACGGCGAGTACGTGACCGTCGACGTCGCCGGCAGCGTCGACGACGCCCGCCGCGCCGGCCTACTGCACCCGAACTGCCGGCACAGCCTGTCGGTCTACCTGCCCGGGGTGTCGCCGGCGATGGCGCCGGAACCGCAGCGGGCCGACCCGGAGGGCTACAGCGCCGGCCAGAGGCAACGCGAGATCGAGCGCAACATCCGGGCGTGGAAGGACCGCCGCACCGCCGCGATCGGTGAGCGCGAGCGACGCGCGGCCGATCGCAAGGTCCGCGATTGGCAAGCGAAGATGCGCGACCACCTCGCGGAGAATCCGCAGTTGAAACGCCTGCGTTACCGCGAGTCGCCCGGCGCCGGCAACCTGCCGACCGAGAGCCTGCGCGCCCGGGTCGGGCGGGACGGCCCGACGCCGACCCTGGTCCGCGGCCGGGACCGCAAGCCGTCCCGGATGATCGAGTCCGAGCTTGAACGCGAGACGACCCGTGCCGTCGCCGCCGGCGACATGGATCGCTTCGACGAGCTGTCGGTCGAGCTGGACAAGCGCGACGCCCGTCGAGCGCGCCGGCAGGCCGCCACCGCCGACCAGGCCGAGCGCCGCGGCCAGCACTTCGACGAGCTGCTCGAACAGGGCGCCGACTACGAGGAAGCCGTCGAGACCGCGTACGGGGTGAGCATCGAGGCCCAGCGGCGCCGGCGCGCGATCGACGGACTTCGCGACAGCGGGTACACCGGCAAGGGCTTCGACGACCTGTCCCGCGCGGCCTACCGCGACCACCTCGCCGAGCGCTACCGGGACGCCGAGGACGCGACCAACGGCTACATGACCAACCGGGCGGCGACCGCCCGCGGAGTCGACCCCGCGTCGCTGTTCTCC
Organism: Pseudonocardia sp. McavD-2-B; assembly: GCF_024124365.1. Lineage (NCBI taxonomy): Bacteria > Bacillati > Actinomycetota > Actinomycetes > Pseudonocardiales > Pseudonocardiaceae > Pseudonocardia > Pseudonocardia sp. McavD-2-B. Next base: position 6,060 of record NZ_JAMXSG010000171.1, on the reverse strand, counting down.
GGCCCGGAGAGCCGGGCGCGGGCGAACGCGTCCGACGAGCTGCTCGAATGGTTCGACCAGAACGGCCGGCCGACGCTCGAAGAGTTCCGCGCCGAGCTGCTCGACGACGGCGAGGCCGCACGCCGACTCCGGTCGGGCAGAGGAGACTTCTTCACGTGAGCACGCAGCACACCGACCGGCTACGGGCCGGCGCGCTGCTCGAAGCGCGCATGTCGGCCGCCTACCGCGACGGCCGGGCGACCGCGCTCGCCCGCGAGCCCCGGGTCAACCCGTGGCACGGCCGGTCGGACTCATCGGTCGAGCGGGTGCTCTCGAAGATGTGGGCCCGCGGCTACTCCGCCGGCAACCCGATGCCGCTGTGGGGCGACCAGTAGCGCCACGGAGCCCGAACGCAGACCGGCCCGGCACCCTGTGAGGGCACCGGGCCGGTAGGCCGGGAGAGAGGCGCTCAGGCCGCGCGCCGCGAGTACGCGTCGAGCACGTCGGCCGGGATGCGACCACGGTCGCCGACCTCGAAACCGTTGTGCTGCGCCCACTCCCGCACCGCGCGGTTGTGCTCGCGGTCCGCAGAGGACGCCCGCGAGCCGGAGCCGGCCGAGCGCTTCGCCGGCGCCGGCCCGACGACCCGCCGCGACGCCTCGACGTAGGGCGCCAGCGCCTCACGGAACCGCGCCGCGTGCTCGGCCGAGAGGTCGATCTCGCGCGGCTTGCCGTCCCACGTGAACCGGACGGTCTCGTCGGCCTGGCCGCCGTCGAGGTCGTCGACGAGCTTTACCTCTTCGATCTTCGCCATTGTCGGTCCCTTTCGTACGGGGCGATTCGATTCGGCGAACACCCTAACCGCGGCAGCCGCGACCTAATGCGCGCTTCCGCCCCTAAAGCAACCCGCGAAACGCGGGCCGCCCGGAACGGGCACCACCACCGATCCCGAAACGGGAGTGAACACTCATGTCTGACGACGACCAGAACGGCTCGACCGAGACCACCGAGACCGAGACCAGCGGCGGGACCACCGACGCCGGCGGCAGCACCGAAACGGGCTCCGACGGCACCGACAACGGCGGCGGTACCACCGAGGGCGGTAGCGGCGACGGCGGCTCGAACGGCAGCGACAAGGGCGGGGACGGCGACGACGAGCTGACCCGCACCAAGAAGCACATGCGCACCTGGGAGACCCGCGCCGGCGAGAACAAGGGCCGCGCGGAGAAGGCCGAGAAGGAACGCGACGACGCGAACGCGACGCTCGCGGCGGTGCGCAAGGCGTTCGGGCTCGACCAGGACGAGGACGACCCGAAGAAGGTCGCCGAGCAGGCACAGCAGACCGCGGCCGAGAAGGACCGCGAGCTGCGGGCGATGAAGGTCGAACGGGCCGCCGAGCGCTCCGCGCGCAAGGCCGGCGCCGACGTCGACAAGTTGACCGATTCCCGGGCATTCGTCGACGCGACGGCGAAGCTCGACCCCTCGGCCGACAGTTTCGCCGACGACATGGGCGCGCTCGTCGAGAAGTTCCTCGAAGACCGCCCGCACTTCAAGGCCCAGCCGGACACCCCACCCCCGTCGAGTCAGGACATGACCGGCGGCGGAGAGGGCGGCAAGGGCGGCGAATCCACCGACAGCGACGACCTCGACGCGCTCTCGGCGAAGTACGCCGAGACGCACGGTCGCTAACGCACCGACAGGAGAACCGCAGTGGCGAACGAGCTGCTCACCCCGAAGATCATCGCGCGACAGGCCATCGTCGCGCTGTACCAGAACCTCGTGATGGCCGGCCTGGTCCACCGCGACTACGAGCGCGAGTTCATGCGCCCGCAGAAGATCGGCGACACGATCACCATCCGCCGGCCGACCACCTTCGAGGCCCGCGAGTTCGACGAGGCGACCGGCATCGAGATCCAGAACGCTCAGGAGACCTCGACCGACCTCACGCTGAACCACCACCTCGACGTGTCGTTCGAGGTCAGCTCGAAGGACCTCACGCTCACCGTGCAGGACTTCGACGAGCAGTTCCTCACCCCGGCGATGGAGGCGCACGCCCAGGGCGTGGACCGGTCGCTGCTCGCGCTGCGCGACGACATCGCGACCGTCGTCGGCACCGCGACCGAGCACATCGACGGCGAGGACTACAAGGGCTACCGCGGCAACTTCCCGTGGTCGGACTCCCGCGTCGTCAACCAGGCCGGCACGGTCCTGACCAAGCGGAACGTCCCGCTCACCCGCCGGCGCGTTGTCACCGGCCCGGAGACCGCCGGCCTCTGGACCACCGAGGACACGTGGCGCCAGGCGAACCAGCGCGGCGACACCGTCGGCCTGCGCGAGGCGACCATCGGCGGCCGCATCGCCGGCTTCGACCCGTACATGACCCAGAACATCGTCGGGCCGGCCGAGGGCACCAACGGCACCGAGATGGGCGTCGCGTTCCACGAGTCCGCGTTCGCGCTCGCGACCCGGCCGCTGGAACTGCCGATGGGCTCCCAGCGGGCCGAGATCGTGTCGTACAAGGGTCTCAACCTGCGGGTTGTCTACGACTACGACCACAAGTACAAGAAGGACGTCGTGTCCCTCGACATGCTGTTCGGCGCGAAGACGATCAACCCGGACCGCGCCGTCCTGATCGGGAACGCGTCGTACGACCCGGACGCGCCGCGCGACGGCGAGGACACCGGGTCCGGCGGGACCGGCTGACCCATGCCCCGGTACCGCAACACCCGCACGGCCCAGGTCGTCGAGCGCCGGCACCCCGACGCCCGCCTCGACGCCCTGGCCGTGTGGGAGCGCCTCGACGAGCCCGAGCAGCCGGCCACGCCGGCGCCCGAGCCCGCGCCCGAGCCGGAGCCGGAACCCGACGAGCCGGCCGAGCCGGACGTGAAGACCGACCCCGCCGCCGACGAGCCGGAGCCCCCGGCCCGCTCGGCGAACCGCGACGCCTGGGAGCAGCACGCCCGCACTCGCGGCGCCACCGAGGCCGAGATCGACGCCATGACCAAGCCGCAGCTCGTCGAGCGCTACGGCTGACCCACCCCGCAGCCCGCCGGCACGGCTCCCCGGTGCCGGCGGGCTCGCGGCCACCCGGGAGGGACCTACCCATGCCCCTGTACGAGCGGAAGGGCGCGAAGGGCGACAAGCCGCAGCGCGTCCGCACCGTCACCGAGTCGACGACGGACGACCGCCTACGCGAGTCCGAGGACTGGCAGCTCGTCGACGAGTCCAAGACCAAGACCAAGGCCGGCGACACCGACGAGCGGACCGGCACCGGCTCCGCCGCGGTGAACGTCGGCCAGAGCGGGGGTGCGTGATGGCGTACTCGAACGACGGTCTCGGCGCCGCCCTCGACGGCGTCACCGCACGGGCCGGCGCGCTGTCACTGCACACCGCCGACCCCGGCACGACCGGTGCCGGCGAGGCCGCAGCGGTCGAACGCGAGGCCGCGACCTGGCCGGCGAACGCGTCCGGCGGCAGCGTCACCGCCTCGCAGGTCTCTTTCACCGTCCCGGGCGGCGAGGGCACCGCCGCGACCTACACGCACTTCGGCGTGTGGGACGGCGAGACGTTCCTCGCCGGCGGCGACCTCGACCAGTCGGAGGCGTTCTCCGACAACGGCGGTCAGTACAACTTCACGGCCACGCTGACCAGCGCCTCGGCCTGATCCACCCGCCGGCGTCGTCGCACCCCGCGGCGGCGCCGGCGGCTCGACCGGAGGGGGCCGCGTGGCGCTACAGCCGCAGATGATCGACGCGACCGTCGGCGGGGCGGACGACTCCGGCACGTTCACGCTCGACCGGCCCGACGGGCTCGTCGCCGGCGACCTGCTCTCGTTCTTCGCGTCCTACTCGTTCGATGGCGGAGCACCGACCCCGCCGGCCGGGTTCGACGTCGTGCTCGACGACACCTCGCAGAACCCCGACGCGTCGTTCCCGAACGCGCCGAACGTGCTCGTCGCGCACCACTGGGTCACCGACCCCGGGGCGGAGCCGGCGAGCTACACCGCGACCGCCCAGACCTCGACGTCGTGCGTGCTCGTCGCCGCCCGCGACGTCGACCCGGACGCACCGATCGCCGAGGCGTTCGTCTCGAACAGCTCCCCGTTCGCGGTCACCGACGTCCGAGTCGAGGCGCGCACCTTGACCACCGACGATGTGCTGTGGCTCGGCGCCTGGTCGTATCAGCGCTACACAGAGGACCGCGACAACGCGGTGACGCTGCCGGGCGGTGTGACCGAGGCTGGCCAGCACTCCGCGGTCTGGACCTTCCTCGCCGTCGGAACCGAGCAGCGCGATGCCGGCGCGGTACCCCGCCGGACCGCGCCCGCGGCGGCCCAGACGCAGACGTGCGCGAAGGGCACGTCGTGGGCGCTGCGTGGCGCCCCGGAGCAGACCGACCCGGAGCCCGAGCGGCCGACCCTCGTCGCGACGTACACGGCCGAGCTGGTCGGCGGCACCATGACGACGGAGTCGTTCACACCCGACCCGGGCGAGCTGCTCGTCGTCAAGGCACTGGCCGGTCACTCGCTCGCCACCCTCGGCGCACCCGCCGGCGGCGACCTCACGTACACGTCGGCAGCGACCCCGGTCACGCTCGCGAGCTACTGCCCGATTCGGATCGACACCGCCCGCGTCGGCAGCTCGCCGGCGCCGATGACGGTCTCGGTCGCGGTGACCAACGGGGGCAGCTACTCGCCGAGCCTGATCGTCGAGCGATGGGCCGGCGCCCACCTCGACAGCCCGCCGGCGACGAACAACGTCCGCACCGGCACGACCGCCCAGACCATGAACCCGATCGTCCAGGCGACCGAGGGCGGCTCCGTCATCACCTGGGCGGCCGGCGACTGGCAGGCCGTCAGCGGCGGCACTCCGACGTACCGGTCCGGCGCGGTCGCGAACTTCGAGAAGCGCAACAGCGCGGTCAACTACTGGTCGGCGACCCAGGGCGTCGAGACCGCCGGCGGCAACTTCGTCGGCATGTCCGCGCCCAGCGGTCAGAAGTGGTCGCTGCTCGCGGTCGAGCTGCTCCCGGTCGGCGAGACCGGCCCGCCGACCGAGGAGACCGGCACCGGCACCGCGCCGGCGACCACGCTCGACGCCACAGGCACCGGGTCCGCCGTCCGCGGCGGGTCCGGGGTCCCGGGTACGGCCACGCTCGGCGCCACCGGTGCCGGCGAGGCGTCCCGGGCGGGGGAGGGGGTCGCCGGCGTCGCGCTGTCCGCCACGGGCACCGGCGCCGGTGACCGCAACGGCTCCGGCACGGCCGCGCTCACCCCGGGCGCGACCGGCACCGGCTACCGCGTCGCCACCGGCACCGGCTCGACCGGCCTCACCCTCGACACCGCCGGCCAGGCCGAGCGCGTCGCCACCGGCCACGGTTCGACCGCTGTCGCCCTCGGCCAGGGCGCCGCGGGTAGCAAGGCCGGCGTCGGCTCCGGCAGCGTCTCAGCGGCGCTCAGCGGCTCATCGGTGACCGAGCGCGTCGAGCGTGACGGAGCGGGCGCGGCCGAGCTGCTCGTCGACGCGGTCGGCGACGGCCAGGGCGTCGAGCGCGTCGGCGCCGGCCGATCCGGGCTCACCCTCGACGCCCGCGGCGCCGGCGAGCTGACGTACTACGCCTCGACCGGCTTCGAGCTGGACGCCACCGGCACCGGGCACCGGATCGCCACCGGCTCCGGCGCGGCCGGGCTCGCGCTCGACACCGGCGGCACCGGCACGAGCGACCGAGCCGGCGCGGGCTCGACCGGGCTCGCGCTCGACCACGACGCGGCAGCCTTGACCGAGCGCACCGCGACCGGCACGGCCGGGCTCACCCTCGACACCGCCGGCGACGGCCGACCCGCACGGCAGGGCACCGGCTCGACCGGGCTCACCGTCGGCCAGGACGTCGACGGACTCGCCGAGCGCACCGGCTCCGGCGACGCCGGCCTCGCCCTCGACGCGACCGGCGAGAGCCGCGAGCGTTCCGGGACCGGCGAGGCCGTACTCGAGATGGGGGCCGCCGGCCACGGCCACGGACGGACCGCCACCGGCACCGGGACCGCCGGGCTCGCCCTCGACGCGACCGGCACCGGCCGACGCG
>NZ_JAMXSG010000170.1:0-12447 GCF_024124365.1 Pseudonocardia sp. McavD-2-B | reverse complement strand
GGCACGACCCCGGTAGACGGGTCGCGGCGCACCCCGTCGAGCAGCGCGGCCGCGGCCGCGTAGTGCCCGGAACCGCCCCGGGCGACGGCGGCCGCCCACCGCAGCTCCACCGGCCCGTCCGGGCGGCCCGCCGCGGCCACCTCCCGGTCCGTCGCCGCCCCGGCGAGCAGGGCCCGTACCTCCGCCGAGGGCGCTCGCCGTGCACCACCCTGTCGGACGTGCACCATCGTTCACCTCGAATCAGGTTTGCGGCCGCCATGGCCAGGGAATCTGAGCGTCGTCAGGTTCGATAGCGAAGGCAGGTGACGAACATGGCGGACATCCGGAGGCTTCCCGGCCCGGTCGCCGACATCTACGACTGGCAGATGGAGGGAGCCTGCCGGGGGATGGACAGCGCGTTCTTCTTCCATCCCGAGGGTGAGCGAGGTCCCGCCCGGGCCCGTCGTGAGACCCGAGCGAAGCAGGTCTGTTCCGAGTGCCCCGTGGTGCAGCAGTGCCGCGAGCACGCACTGAAGGTGCACGAGCCCTACGGCATCTGGGGCGGCCTGTCCGAGTCCGAGCGGGACGCGATCATCCGCGGTCCGCGCCGCACGCTCAAGGTCGCCGCCGAGGCGACCGTCCAGCCGGTGGAGATTCCCGTTCACACCGCCTGAGAGGGCCCCGACCCGCGGGGGCTCCCATCTCCCGTCGGACGGCACACACACTCCCTGCCCCGCAACGCACAACGGCGGGCGACCCGAGGGTCGCCCGCCGTCGTCGTGCTCGGACCGGATCAGTGACCGTGGCCGTGCCCGTGGCCACCGGCCGGGGCCGGGTCGGCCTTCTCCGGCTTGTCCACCACGGCGCTCTCGGTGGTCAGCACCATGCGCGCGATGGACGCGGCGTTCTCCACCGCCGACCGGGTCACCTTGACCGGGTCGATGACGCCGTCGGCCAGCAGGTCGCCGTAGGAGCGGGTGGCCGAGTTGTACCCGGTCCCCCAGCCGCCCTCGGCGACGCGGGACACGACGATCGCGCCCTCGTCGCCACCGTTCTCGGCGATCCAGAACAGCGGCGCCGACAGTGCCCTGCGGACGATCGCGACACCGGTCGCGGCGTCACCGGTCAGGCCCAGGCCATCGGCGAGCTCCGCCGCGGCGTGCACCAGCGCGGAGCCACCGCCGGGGACGATGCCCTCCTCGACCGCCGCACGGGTCGCCGCGACGGCGTCCTCGATGCGGTGCTTGCGCTCCTTGAGCGCGGTCTCGGTGGCGGCACCGGCCTTGATGACCGCGACGCCGCCGGAGAGCTTGGCCAGGCGCTCCTGGAGCTTCTCCTTGTCCCAGTCGGAGTCGGACTCCTCGATCTCGCGCTTGAGCTGCGCGACACGACCCTCGACGTCGGCCTTGGAGCCGGCGCCCTCGACGATCGTGGTGGCGTCCTTGGTGACGACGACGCGCCGCGCGCGGCCCAGCAGCTCGAGCCCGGCCTCGTTCAGCTTCAGGCCGACCTCGGGGTTGATGACCTGACCGCCGGTGGCGACCGCGAGATCGTCCATGAACGCCTTGCGGCGGTCACCGAAGAACGGCGACTTGACCGCGGCGACCTTGACGGTCTTGCGGATCGAGTTGACGACCAGGGTGGACAGCGCCTCGCCCTCGACGTCCTCGGCGATGATCAGGAGCGGCTTGCCCTCGCCGAGCACCTTCTCCAGCAGCGGCAGCAGATCCTGGATGGACCCGATCTTGTCGCGGTGCAGCAGGATGTACGGGTCGTCGAGCGCCGCCTCCATGGACTCGGAGTCGGTGACGAAGTACGGCGACAGGTAGCCCTTGTCGAACTGCAGACCCTCGGTGATCTCCAGCTCGGTCGAGAGGGTGGAGCCCTCCTCGACGGTGATCACGCCGTCCTTGCCGACGGTGTTGATGGCCTGGGCGATCAGGTCGCCGATCTCCTGCTCGCGCGAGGCGATGGCGCCGACCTGCGCGATGTGGCTCTTGGCGTCGACCGGGGTGGCCTTCGCCAGCAGCACCTCGGAGACCTTGGCCGAGGCCGCGGCGATGCCCTGGCCCAGCGCGAACGGTGCGGCACCGGCCGCGACGTTGCGCAGTCCCTCCTTCACCAGCGCCTGGGCGAGCACGGTGGCGGTGGTGGTGCCGTCGCCCGCGACGTCGTTGGTCTTGGTGGCGACGGTCTTCGCCAGCTGCGCGCCGAGGTTCTCGTAGGGGTCCTCGAGGTCGACCTCACGGGCGATGGTGACGCCGTCGTTGGTGACGGTCGGGCCGCCGAACTTCTTGTCGATGACGACGTGCCGGCCGCGCGGGCCGAGCGTCACCTTCACCGCGTCGGCGAGCTGGTTCACGCCGCGCTCGAGCGCGCGACGGGTCTCCTCGTCGAAGCTGATCTGCTTCGCCATGTCTTGTTCTCGCTACCTCTCGGGATACTCGGGTTCTCGGGGGAGAGACGCGACCGCCCCGGTGCGGGCCACCCGTGAGGGTGGACCACCCGGGGCGGTACGTCAGGCGATGCCTCGCGTCAGTTGACGACGGCCAGCACGTCGCGCGCGGAGAGGATCAGGTACTCCTCGCCGTTGTACTTGACCTCGGTGCCGCCGTACTTCGAGTAGATGACGACGTCGCCGACGGCCACGTCGAGCGGGACGCGGTTGCCGTTGTCGTCCACCCGGCCCGGGCCGACGGCCAGGACCTTGCCCTCCTGGGGCTTCTCCTTGGCGGTGTCCGGGATGACGATGCCGGAGGCGGTGGTGGTCTCCGCCTCGCTGGCCTGGACGACGAGCTTGTCCTCGAGCGGCTTGATGTTCGCCACGACGATGACCTCCCCTTCCTGGGGTGAATCCGGTGTCACGGGTTCTCTAGCGGTGTCAGCAGCGCGCACGTGGCGACTCCCGCCCCGCCGTCGCGGGTGCCGGGGCGGAGGTCGTCCGCCGCGCGCGTTGGCACTCTATCCATGAGAGTGCCAGAAGCCGAGCGGGGGCTCAACCGCGCCGTTCGGGCGTGTCGGGAGTTCCCTGTCGTCGCCCGTTGTTCACGTACTCGTCGACCGACGGCCCGGTGTCACTCGATCGGGAGCGTTGCACTGCACATCGTGATCACCTCCCGCCGTTCGCTGCTGCGCGCCGGACTCAGCGCCGCCGCCGTCACCGCCGCCGCACCCCTGCTGCCCGGCGCCGCCGCCGCGGCGCCCGGACCCGCCCCGGCCCGGCCGCCGGGCGACCCGTTCGGGCTCGGCGTGGCCTCCGGGGAACCCGATCCGACCTCGGTCGTGCTGTGGACCCGGCTCGCCACCGACCCCGTCGCCGAGGACGGCCTGGGCGGGCTCGGGAACCGCGCCACCGACGTCGAGTGGGAGGTCGCCGACGACGAGCGCTTCACCCGGGTCGTGCGTCGCGGCCGGGTCCGCACCGGGCCGGACGCGGGCCACAGCGTGCACGTCGAGGTGCCGGGGCTGCGTCCCGGCCGCGACTACCACTACCGCTTCCGGGTGGGCCGCACCGTCTCCGACGCGGGCCGCACCCGCACCGCGCCCCCACCGGCGTCGATGACACCGGTGCACATGGCCTTCACCTCGTGCTCGCAGTTCGAGCACGGCTTCTTCACGGCCTACCGGCGGATGGCCGAGGAGCGTCCGGACGTGCTGCTGCACCTGGGCGACTACGTCTACGAGTACCCGGCGCAGGACTACGTCGCGCCCGGCGGGAACGTGCGCGACCACGCCGGACCGGAGACGACGACGCTGGCCGGCTACCGGCAGCGACTGGCCCAGTACCACGCCGACACCGACCTGCAGGCCGCGCACGCGGCCACGCCCTGGCTCGTCGTGTTCGACGACCACGAGGTCGAGAACAACTGGGCCGGCGACGTGCGGGAGCTCCCGCTCGACCCGCCCGGGGACTTCACCGCGCGGCGGGCCGCCGCGTTCCGCGCCTACTGGGAGAACATGCCGCTGCGCGCCGCCCAGCGCCCCCGCGGCGCGGCCATGCGGCTGTATCGCCGCGTCGGCTGGGGCGGGCTGGTCACCTTCCACATGCTCGACACCCGCCAGTACCGCGGCGACCAGCCGTGCGGGGACACCTTCCGCAGCGACTGCGCGGAACGCACCGACCCGGCCCGCTCGCTGCCCGGGTCGGCACAGGAACGCTGGATCGCCGACGGCTTCGCCCGCTCCCGCGCCCGCTGGGACGTGCTGGGCCAGCAGGTGTTCTTCTCCCAGGTCGACTTCACCCCGGGCGCGGGGCGCGGCTTCAACCCCGACGCGTGGGACGGCTATCCCGGCTCCCGGGACCGCGTCGTCGACTCCTGGACCGCGGCCACGCGGCGCGGCGGCGCACGCAACCTCGTCGTCCTCACCGGCGATGTGCACGCGCACTGGGGCGCCGACGTGAAGCGCCGCTTCGACGACCCCGCCTCGCCGGTGGTCGGCACCGAGCTGGTGTCCAGCTCGATCACCTCGGGCGGCGACGGCTCGGAGAAGCAGAACGGCTCCGACGCCGTCCTCGCCGACAATCCGCACATCCGGTTCCACAACAACCGCCGCGGCTACGTCAGCACCCGGTTCACCGCGGACCGGATGGAGGCCGAGTTCAAGGTGGTGCCGTTCGTGAGGCAGCCGGGCGCCCCGGTGCAGACCCGCGGACGGTTCGTGACCGAGGACCGTCGGCCGGGCCTGCGACCGCTGTAGCGGAGTAGGTTGGGACGCGTGGCTGACCTGGTTCTCGGCGCGAACGTCTTCGGGTGGACGGCGGACAGGGAGACCTCGTTCGCCGTCCTCGACGCGTTCGTCGCCGCCGGCGGACGGATGATCGACACCGCGGACTCCTACATGTGGCGCGCACCGGGGAACTCCGGCGGCGAGTCCGAGACGATCCTCGGCGAGTGGATGGCCGCCCGCGGCAACCGCGACGCGCTGCACCTCGCGACGAAGGTCGGTGCCCTGCCCGGCCGGGAGGGCCTGTCGGCGGAGAACATCGCGGCCGCGGCGCGGGACTCACTGCGCCGCATGGGCACCGATCGGATCGACCTCTACTACGCCCACCGCGACGACGAGGCGACCGCGCAGGAGGAGACCCTCGACGCGTTCGACGCCCTGGTCCGCGAGGGGCTGGTCCGCGAGGTCGGCGCGTCGAACTTCTCCCCGGAGCGGCTGCGTTCGGCGCTGGAGATCTCCGCGCGCGACGGGCTGACCGCGTTCAGCACCATCCAGCCGCACTACAACCTCATGGAGCGCGACGCCTTCGAGGCAGGTCTGGCCCCGCTCGCCGAGTCGGAGAAGCTGGCCGTCCACCCGTACTACGGGCTGGCCAAGGGCTTCCTGACCGGCAAGTACCGGCCCGACTCCCCCTCCCCGGAGGGCCCGCGTGCCGAGGGCGCGGCGGCGTACCTGGACTCCCGCGGCCGCGCCGTGCTGGCCGGGCTCGACGAGATCTCCGCCGGCTACGGCGTCCCGGTCCCGGCGATCGCCCTGACCTGGCTGGCCGCGCAGCCCGCGGTGACCGCGCCGATCGCGAGCGCACGCACCGTCGAGCAGCTGGAACAGCTGCTGCCGATGCTCACCCTGGAGCTGACCGACGACGAGCTGCGCCTGCTGTCCTACCTGTCCGCGACGTCCTGAGCGGCCTTGGGCACGCGGTCGCGGCGCATCGTGTGGGCGTCGGCCATCGACGGCCGGTAGTAGCGCTTGCGCAGCCCGACCACGGTGAACCCGTGGCTCTCGTACAGCGTGCGGGCCGGGACGTTGTCGGTGCGCACCTCCAGGAACACCGTGGCCGCCAGCTCGTCGGCGACGGCGAGCAGCCCCCGCAGCAGCGCGCGGCCGATGCCGTGGCCCTGCCAGGCCGGGTCGACGCCGATCGTGTGCACCTCCGCCTCGGCCATCGGCGGCCCGGCGACGACGGCGAGCCCGGCGTAGCCGACCAGCTCGTCACCGGCGCGGGCGGCGAGGTAGAGCTGGCCGGAGGAGACGGCGTCGCGGAAGGCCTGCGCGCTCCACGGGTCGTCCCCGGGGAACAGGATCTCCTCCAGCTCCGCGCAGCGCGCCGCGTCGGCCCGGTACAGCGGGCCCAGCGAGACGGTGGCGTTCACGCGGTGACGCGCTTGCGGCCGGTCGGCTCGACCGCGTCGGGGCGGCGCAGGTAGAGCGGCTCGACCGGGGCGGGGGCCCGGCCGGCGAGCAGGTCCGCCGCGGCGACGCCGACCAGCCCGTCGACGGTCGGGGCGCCGGGGCCGCCGATCTCGCGGCCGAGCCGCTGGGCGAACGACGGATCGCCGGCCACCGAGCCGATCGCCAGCTCGTCCAGGCGCGCGGCCAGCGCCTCCGGGGCCTCGACGGCCGGGCCGGTCAGCCTGCGGACCGAGCGGGCGTCGGCGGGGTCGGACGCGTCGTAGGCGGCCCAGTAGACCTCTTTGCGCCGGGCGTCGGTGACGACCAGCAGGTTCCCGCCGGTGTGCAGCCCCCAGGCCAGGGCGTCGTGGGTGACGACGCCGTGCACCGGCACGTCGAGGGCGTGGCCGAGCGCGGCGGCCGAGGCGATCCCGACCCGCAGCCCGGTGAACGGGCCCGGACCGGCGCCGACGACCACCGCCCCGACCTCGGCGAGCGCGTGGCCCGCCTCGGCGCACAGCGCACGGACCGCGGGCATCAGCAGCTCGCCGTGGCGGCGGCCGTCGTGCGCGCGGGCGGCGAGGGTCCGCGGCCCGCCGTCGGGGCCGAGGTCGACGAGACCGGCGGTGACCACGGTCGTCGCGGTGTCGAGGGCCAGTACCAGCACGCCGGCAAGCCTACGGACGCGCGGTGCGGCGCAGCGTCGCGACCCGGGTGTCGTCGTCGCGGCGCTCCAGCGTGATCGTCACCGCGGACCCGGCGAGCCGCTCCGCGACCCCGACCCCCCACTCGACGGCGACGACCGCCCGGTCCAGCTCGGTGTCGAGGTCGAGGTCGTCCAGCTCGGCCGCGACGTCCACGTTCCCGTCGGGGCCGCCCAGCCGGTAGGCGTCGACGTGCACCAGGGCCGGGCCGTCGCCCGCGGAGGGGTGCTCGCGGGCGATCACGAACGTCGGCGAGGCCACCGTGCCGGTCACCCCGAGCCCGCGGGCCAGGCCGCGGACCAGGGCGGTCTTGCCCGCGCCGAGCGGGCCCGCCAGGAGCACGACGTCACCGGCGACCAGCTCGCGCCCGACCGTCCGGCCGAAGGACTCGGTGTCGGCGACGGTCGGCAGCTCGGTGACGACGGCGTCCGCGCCGGGGGCGGGGATCACGGCCGGTCCTTCTTCCGGGACCGGCCGGCCCGGGCCGGGATGCGGCTGCCCCGGCGGACCCGGCCCGCGCTGCGCAGCAGCCCCTGCAGCGCACCGCCCGCCTCGGCCTGCTCGTCGTCGGTCGTGTCGGTGAGCTGCGGCGGGCGCTTGGCGCGCAGCCCGCCGCCCGCGGTGCGCTCGGTGGTGCGGGCGATCAGCGCGTCGAGCTCGGCGTCGACGACCTCGGGCTGCTCCAGCATCGGCATGTGCCCGACCCCGGGCAGGCGCACCAGCCGGGCGGTCGGGACCGCCTCGGCGATGACCTCGCTGTGCCGCCACGGGATGATCCGGTCGCCGTCGCCGGCCAGGACGAGCACCTCGCAGCCGGACAGGCCGGGCAGCGCCGCGAGCCGGTCGTGGGTGCCGAGGGTGTCGACGAAGTCGGTGAGCGCGCCGACGGCGTTCGAGTCGATCATCGTGTCGACGAGGTCGACCATCCGCGGGTCGACCTGGCGGTCGCCGTAGGCGAAGCGCTTGGTGAACACCCAGATGATGTCGCCCAGCGCGCGCCGGCCCGTCTCGACCAGGCCGGGCTGCCACGCGGCGAGCCCGCCGAGGGTCCGGATGACCGGGTTGCGCCGGGACAGGAACGTGCCCGGCAACCCCGAGGACGCCATCTCCCCCGCCGAGGTCGACACCAGCGCCACCCCGGCGACGCGCTCGTGGAACAGCTCCGGGTGCTGCTCGGCCAGCGCCATCACGGTCATGCCGCCCATCGAGTGGGACACCAGCACCAGCGGACCCTCGGGGGCCACCGCGCGGATGACGGCGTCCAGGTCGCGGCCGAGCTGGTCGATCGTGCAGGAGTCCGCGGGAGCCCGCTCGGAGCGGCCGTGGCTGCGCTGGTCGTAGAGCACCATCCGCACCGACGGGCCGGTCAGCCCGGCCAGGTGCGGCCGCTGCTCGGACCAGGTGCGCCGGTCCAGGGCGAATCCGTGCACCAGCACCACCGTCAGCGCGGGCTCCGAGCCGTCGGCCGGCGCGACCACCTCGCAGGCGATGCGGACGCCGTCGTCGGCCATCACCGACATCTCCTCGCCGACGGTGCCCGGCGGCGTCCCGGCGTGCGCGGACATCTCGGTGGCCAGGCTGCGCCGGGTGGCGGCGATCTTGCGTCGCTGCGCGGCGACGCCGACCCCGGCCGCGGCGCCCGCCGCGCCGACCACACCGCCCGCGATCCCGGCGACGGTCCATCCCCTGCGGCTCATGCGACTCCCCCGCGCCCGTCGGACACCGTGCGGCGCACCCGCCCCCGGACGCCCGTGACGATCTCGTAGTGGATGGTGCCCAGCTCGTCGGCCCACTCGCGGGCCGTCGGTCCGCCGTCGGCGCCGGTGCCGAACAGCTCGACCGGGTCGCCGATCGCGACCGGCAGTACCCCCGGCCGCCCGCAGTCGACGACGAACTGGTCCATGCAGACCCGCCCGGCGACCGGCCGGACGGTGCCGCCGATCCGCACGCGCATCCGGCCGCCGTCGTTGAGCCGGCGCGGAACGCCGTCGGCGTAGCCCAGCGGCACCAGTGCCAGCGTGCGCGGTTCGCGGGCGACCCACTCGTGGCCGTAGGACACGCCCTCGCCCGCCTCGACGGTCTTGGTGAGCGCGACCCGGCCGCGGAGAGTCATCGCCGGGCGCAGCGGGCTGTCGGCGGGGCTGGCGATCGGGTCGAGCCCGTAGACGGCGATCCCCGGCCGGACGACGTCGAGGTGCAGGTCGGGGCGGGTCATCAGGCCCGCCGAGTTGCACAGGTGCAGCTGCGGGGCGAACCCGCGGTCCCGGGCGAGCGCGGCGGCGGCGTGCAGCCGCGCGGCCTGGCTGTCGACGGCGGGCTGGCCCGGCTCGTCGGCGGCGGCCAGGTGCGACCACACGGCCACGACCTCGCAGGTGCCGTCGGCGACGCCGTCGGAGACGTCGTCGAGCAGGGCGGGCCACTCGCCGGGCGGACAGCCGTTGCGCGACAGCCCGGTGTCGGCCTTGAGGTGCAGCCGGACCCGGCGGCCCGCGGCGCGGGCACCGGCCAGCACCGCGGCGAGGTGCACGCGGCCGGACACCGACAGCTCCACCCCCGCGGCGACGGCGGCGGCGAAGTCGGCGTCGGGCAGGTGCAGCCAGGACAGCAGCGGCGCGTCGACGCCGTCGGCCCGCAGCGCGAGCGCCTCCTCCAGGGTGGCGACGCCGAGCCGGGTCGCCCCGGCCGACAGCGCCGCCCGTGCGACGGCGGCGGCGCCGTGGCCGTAGCCGTCGGCCTTGACCACGACCATGGTCTCGGCCCCGGACGCGAGACCCGACAGGTACCGGGTGTTGTGCCGGACGGCGTCGAGGTCGACCACCGCCTCGGCCGCCGGTGCGCCCGGTCCGGGCCGGGGCCGCGGACCGGGTGCGGGGTCGGTCGTGGGTAGCACGGCCCCGATCATCGCATCCCGGTCCGTGGCGGCCCGGTCCTGAGCCCGGCTCAGTCGGTCCCGGCCTCCATCGCGGCGCGGTCGAGGGACTCCTCGGCCTGCTCGGCGTCGGGGTCCGACGGCGTCGCGGTGATCTCCGCCGCACGCCCGGCCTCGATCTCGCCGACGAAGGTGCCGAACTCGCCGCCGAGCATCCCGGTGGCCGAGTACTGCTCCAGCTTGGCGCGGGAGTCGGCCAGGTCCAGGTTGCGCAGGGTGAGCTGGCCGATGCGGTCGCCCGGGGTGAACGGGGCGTCCTCGACGCGCTCCATCGAGAGCCGGTCCTCGGCGTAGGCCAGGGCGGGGCCGCGGGTGTCGAGCACCGACCAGTCGTTGCCGCGGCGCAGCCGCAGCGTGACCGACCCGGTGACCGCGTTGCCGACCCAGCGGGTCAGGGACTCGCGCAGCATCAGCGACTGCGGCTCCAGCCAGCGACCCTCGTAGAGGAGCCTGCCGAGCCGGCGGCCCTGCTCCTCGTAGGCCGACAGCGAGTCGTGGTTGTGGATCGCCGACACGAGCCGCTCGTAGGTGACGAACAGCAGCGCCATCGCCGGGGCCTCGTAGATGCCGCGGCTCTTGGCCTCGATGATCCGGTTCTCGATCTGGTCGGTCATGCCCAGGCCGTGCCGGCCACCGATCCGGTTGGCCTCGGTGACCAGCGCGACCGGGTCGTCGTAGCGGGTGCCGTTGATCGCGACGGGGCGACCGGACTCCCACTCGACGGTGACGTCCTCGGTCTCGACCGCGACGGCCGGGTCCCAGAACCGCACGCCCATGATCGGCTCGACGATCTCGATCGAGGTGTCGAGGTGCTCGAGCCTCTTGGCCTCGTGGGTGGCGCCCCAGATGTTGGCGTCGGTCGAGTACGCCTTCTCCGCGGAGTCCCGGTAGGGCAGCTCCCGCTCGCCCAGCCAGGCGCTCATCTCCGCGCGGCCGCCGAGCTGGTCGACGAACGCCTCGTCCAGCCACGGCTTGTAGATCCGCAGGGCGGGGTTGGCGAGCAGGCCGTAGCGGTAGAACCGCTCGATGTCGTTGCCCTTGAAGGTCGAGCCGTCGCCCCAGATGGAGACGCCGTCGTCGGCCATGGCGCGGACCAGCAGGGTGCCGGTGACGGCGCGGCCGATCGGGGTGGTGTTGAAGTAGGGCATCCCGCCGGCGCGGATGTGGAAGGCGCCGCAGGCGATCGCGGCGATGCCCTCGTCGACCAGTGCACGACGGCAGTCGACGACGCGGGCGGCCTCGGCGCCGTACTCCAGCGCACGCTCGCGGACGGCGACGAGGTCGGGCTCGTCGGGCTGTCCGAGGTCGGCGGTGTAGGCGTAGGGGACCGCGCCGTTCTCGCGCATCCAGGCGACGGCGACGGAGGTGTCGAGGCCACCGGAGAAGGCGATGCCGACGCGCTCGCCGACGGGGAGGCTGGTCAGGATCTTCGGCACGCGCGGAACGCTAACAACCCGCTCCCGGCGCAGGTCCGCCGGTGTGCCGCTTCAGTGCCCCGACGCCGCCGACCGGACCGACCGCAGCGCGACCGGGATCGCCGCCTGCATCGCCGACGCCGGTGCCGGGACCGGCGGCAGCCCGTGCTCCCGGGCGGCCGCCGTCGCGGCGCGGGCGTGCACCAGCGTCGCGCAGCCCGCCGCCCACCACGGGTCCAGCCCGGCGGCCAGCAGCGCGCCGATCATGCCGGTGAGCACGTCGCCGGAGCCCGCGGTGGCGGCCCAGGAGTCCGCGGCCGGGTCGACCAGCACCCGTCCGTCCGGTGCGGCGACGACGGTCGCGTTCCCCTTCAGCAGCACCGTCACCCCGAGGTCGGCGGCGGCGCGGCGGGCGGCGCCGATCCGGTCGGGCCCGACCTCGCCCGCGATCCGGGCGAACTCCCCCGCGTGCGGGGTGAGCACGACGGGCTCGCCGTGGATGCGCACCCGCAGGTGGGCGTCCTGTGCGAGCAGGGTGATCGCGTCGGCGTCGAGGCAGAGCGGCACCCCGCGGTCCAGCGCCTCCTCCAGCACCGCCCGGCCCTGCCCGCCGGTGCCCAGCCCCGGCCCGACCGCCCAGGCCTGGGTGCGGCCCGCGTCGGTGATGTCGCCGGTGGCGACGATCTCCGGCCAGTGCCTGCGGACCTCGTCGGCGGCGGACCCGGCGAAGCGGACCATCCCGGAGGTGGCCAGGGCCGCGGCCCCCGCGGCGAGGACGGCGGCGCCGGGGTAGGTGGCCGACCCGGCGGCGATCCCGACGACGCCCTGGCTGTACTTGTCGTCGTCGGGTCCCGGGACCGGCCAGCGGGCACCGACGTCGCCGTCGGACAGCACCCGCGCGTGCGGCTCGATCCCCTCGAGGAACGGCCCGAGCCCGAAGTCCACCAGCCGCACCGGGCCGCAGAGCGGGGCGGCGAGGGCGTGCACCGGCTTGCGGCAGCCGAAGGTGACCGTCAGCGCGGCGCGGACGTGCGGCCCGTCGGTCGCCCCGGTGTCGCAGTCGACACCCGAGGGCAGGTCGCAGGCCACGATCGGCACACCCGCCCCGTCGGCGGCGGCGACCAGCTCCGGGGCCGGGTCGCGCAGCGCACCGCGCCCGGAGATGCCGACGATCCCGTCGACGACGACGTCCGCCCCCGCCACCAGCGCCCGCGCCGGGTCGAGCGCGCCGGCGGCCGGGGTGCCGGTGCCGGTCCTGTCGCCGGGGCCGGTCCCGGGGTCGCTGCCGGTGCCGGTGTCGCCG
>NZ_JAMXSG010000016.1:0-43508 GCF_024124365.1 Pseudonocardia sp. McavD-2-B | reverse complement strand
GGCGGGGACTGGGGAGCCGGGGCCGGCTGCTCGGGCGCGCTGGGCGCCTCCTGAGCCGGCGCCGCGGGTGCGGCCGGGGCCGCCGCGGCGCGCTCCCCCTCGGACGGGACGGCGATGCCGAGCTGAGCCGCGAACTGGTCGATCTCGGCGGCCGGCCGCCAGTAGGTGACCTCGTAGATGTTCGACGGGTTCTTACCCGGTCCGGACGGCCGGGTGCCGGTCAGCTTGACCCGGACCAGGGCGCCGGCCTCCGGCGGTCCGGCCGGGGCACCGACGGCGTTCATCGCCCGGAGCAGCTCGTCGCGGGCGGAGCCCTGGCAGTACCACTGCGCCTTGCCGTCCGGGTGCTCGCCGGCGGCCGGGACGTTCATCGGCACCTTCATGACGAACTTCGGGGTCCCGTCGCGGAAGTACGCGAGGTTCTGGGTCCCCGGGATCGTCTGGTGCTCGACGTCGCCGGCGCCGACCGCGCGGGACACGATGCCGATGTACTCGGTGCCGATCGGCTTGTCCTTGAACGACAGCGACTTGCCGCCGCCGACCGAGGGCTGAGCGAAGAACGCGTCGAGGGAACCGGCCGCGGCACCGGGCGGCGGGCCCTGCGGCTGCTGCTGCGGGGCGTAGCCGCCCGGCATCTGCGGCGCGTAGGGCTGCTGGGGCTGGGCGGGGTAGCCGCCCGGGTAGGGCTGCTGGCCGTACGGGTCGGCCGGCTGCTGGTAGGCGCCCGGGTAGGCCGGCTGCTGCGGCTGCTGGGGCGCGTAGCCCTGCTGCGGCATGCCGGGCATCTGGGGGGCGTAGGGCTGGGTCACGGTCGTGCTCCTTGTTCGATGTTCGTCGTCGTCTTCGGGCCGGGGTCGGGGCCGCGGTGGGTCCCCGCCTCGGAGATCAGTTGCGGGACCCGCGGTGCCGGACCGCCGGCGCGTCGAGGTCCCAGGGGGCGGGCGTGTTCTCCGCCGCGGCGTCGCCCTCGGTCGGGGCCTGGTCGTGCTCGTCGGCGATGCGCGCCGGCAGCACGCGGGCGATGGCGGCGAGCCGGTCGCGGTACTCGCGCTCGGCCTCGACCAGGGCGTCGAGCTGGGTCCGTGTCTGCTCGGCGGCCGGGCGGAGCGCGGCGTACTCGGCGAGCAGCTCGTCGACGCTCATCTCGCCGAGCGGGCGGCGCTCCGCGCTGCGGTAGTAGTCCACCTGCGGCGGGTCGGTGAGCTGGCCGAGCAGCGCGTGTTTCTGGGGCGTCATCCCCGGTGCCTGCGGATAGGTCGGGTAGACGGGCTGTGCCGGCGGATAAGTCGGGTAGCTCACGGGGTTCTCCTTCGGGGCGGAGGGGATGGGTCAGGCCGCGGCGGGGCCGGCGGTCGAGCCGGGGCACCCGTAGCCGCCGTCACGGGCGGTCTGCGGCCGGTAGAAGGGGCAGAAGTGGCACTCGTCGGCCGCGTTCGCGGGCACGTCGTTGAGCTGGGCCTGACCGGTCACCAGGGCCGCGGCCCACGCCTTGCGGTACCGGAGCTCCGGCTCGACGACGTCGCGCAGGAACTCCCAGTCGGCATCGGTGATCTCGTGGTCCCAGACGTAGAGCCCGTCCAGCGACGAGCCGGTCCGCGGCCAGGCGAGCAGCGCGATACGCCGCACCGGCAGGCCGAGCGCGAGGAAGCCGAGCGTGTACAGGAGGAACTGCACGAAGTAGTGCCGCGGCGGGCCCGACTTGCGGACCTTCGCCATGCTCGTGTCGCCGAGGAACTTGTGGTCGATCACGGCCTCGTGGTCGGCGTCGTACCCGTCGCCGGTGCCGGGGTGTCCCTCGAACCCCATCGTCGGCGTGACCCGGTACTCGGTGAGGAACCGCGGCCGGCCGATCTTGCCGTTCACCGCGGAAAGGCAGTCCTCCATCCACGTGTGCCCGGCGGTGCCCATGATCGACGGCCACGGGTCGGTGACGTTGTTCGTCGGCGGCAGCTCGGCGAGCTTGCCGGCGACCTGGCGGTCGCACAGGTGACCGATCTCGGACGGGCCCAGGTGCCGTTGCACGTTGCGGGCGGAGCCGTTCGCGTGTTCGAGCACGATCGCCCGCAGCTCGTCGGCGTAGCGGTTCGCCCACGTCGACGAGCCGTTCGTCCGGGCCGGCGCGGCGGCCATGAACTCCGCTGGCGACATGGTCGCGGGGCCGGCCGGCACGCCCGGTGCGGTGTCGACGTCGGCCGGCACCGGCGGCGCGAGGAACGCGGACGGGGAGGGCGCCGGCGCGGGGGCCGGGGCGCTCACTTCACCGACTCCATGCGCCAGCTCGTCGACGACCGGGCCCACTTCACGTACGTCTGCGGGTCCTCGGCCTTCATCGCCTTCGCGTCGAGGCGCCACTCCGTCCGCGGGTACACCCGCAGCGGCAGGTCCAGGAACGGGCTCCGGACGATCGCCTCCGGCGAGCCCTCCGGCGCGGCCCTCATCGTCTCCGCCTTGATCGACTTCGAGAGCGTGTCGACCTCCGCTTTCAGCGCGTCGAGCTGCGGCTTTTTCGCGGACCACTCCGCGAGAAGCTGTTCGAGCCGACTGTCGCTCGCGGGCTGCACGACGACGGGCGGTGTCGTCTCGACCGGTGGCGGGGGCGGGGTCTGCTGGTCGGTCATCGGGGGTTCCTTCCGTGTCGGGGTCGGTGGTGGTCGCCGGCAGCTCGACCGGCTCGTCGGGGGCTGTGCCCCGGCCGGCGAGGTAGGCGCGGGTCGAGCGGCCGCACGGGGCGTGAACCCACCGCTCGGGCTCGCCGGCGCCGGCCGCGTTCGTGAACCCGCCGGCCGGCGAGGCGCACCGGCAGGGCTCCGGGTGCTCCCCCGCCGCGGGCCCGTCGGCATCCGCGGCGGGGGGCTGCTCGTCGCCGGCGTCGTGGCGGTCGCAGCACGGACCGCACGCCGGCCGGGTCCCGTCCTCGGAGGTGCTCGGCAGGTAGCCGGCGGGCTCCCCCTCGGTGATGCCGTCGCACGGCCACGGGGACCGGCAGTCCTGCGGGCGGGACGCGGTGAACCGCTGGGCCTTGCGGCGCTTGGTCGTCGCGGTCACGTCGCGACCCCCGCGAACGGGCAGTCGTCGCGCAGGTGCTCGCGCACCGCCGCGCGAATCGCCTTGACGATCACGGCGTCCGGGTTGCGCTTGCCGACCTGCTCGCGCAGCGACACGGTCGCCGCGACCTCGACCCCGCAGCGGGCCGGGCACTTGACGTAGCCCTCGGTCTCCGAGCGCTTGAAGAACCCGAACCGGGTCGAGCGGGCGACCAGCTCGTCGCGCCGGCGGGCGCGGGTCTGCGGCGCGCTCACTTGTGGCTCCGCGCAGCGCGCAGGATCTTCGCCGAGGCGCGCAGGCGACGCCGGTAGTCGGGGTCCGTGGTCTGCCGGGCGAGCGCGTCACAGATGCCGGCCGCCGCGGTGTTCGGGTCCGGGGTGCGGGCCGGCTTCCCGGACGCCCGGACCGGGATCGGCGCGCACTCGCGGGTGCCGGGGACGTGGCCGGCGTCGTCGCCGTCGCAGTGACAGGCCACGCCGCGGGCGTCGGTGGCGGGCTCGGTAGTGGTCACGGTGTCGTCTCCTCTCGTGTGGTGGGTCAGGCCGCGCCGGCGCCGGCCGGGATGCGGTCGGGGGTCGCGGTGCGGATCGCCTTGCGGCCCTTGGTCGTGCGCCACTCCCCGGCCCACAGACCGGTGACCGGGTAGGCACCGCCGGCCAGCTCGTCGGCCAGGGCGCGGCACTCGTCGAGCACCGGACAGCGGTCGCAGTACCGGCGTGCGGCGCTCTGGGCGTCCGGCGTCGGGCCCGGGTAGGGCCACGCGTCGGGCATGTCGAACGCCTGCGGCTGGGCGGTGTTGCGGCAGGCCGCGCGGGTCTTCCACGCGGACCCGTCGACGTCGACGGCCAGCGCCGGGGGCTCGTCGTCGCGGCGCTGCTGCCGGTTGGCTGCGTGCCCCTGGACGAAACGGTTCGGCAGGCCGCGGTACTGGTCGGCCTCGCGCTTGGTGCGGGTCGCGACGTCGGTCCGCTGGCCGCACCCGCACTCGCACATGCCGGAGCGCTGCGGCAGCTCGTCGACCGAGGGGGCCGAACCGACCCCGCGGGGTCCGCCGACCGGGCAGGGCTTGCCGGTGGCGCGGATCGAGCTGCGGCAGGAACCGCAGTGCCCGCCGGCGGAGTGCCGGACGACGCCGGGCAGCCGCGGGGTCTGCGCTCCCCCGCCCTTGCGGACGTCCTGCTGCATCTGGCGCCGGCAGCCGAGGCACCGGTACACGCGCACCCCGCTGCGGACCTCGACCAGCTCGCACAGCCGGTCGAGCAGCGGCGTGCCGGGACGGCGGCCCATCAGTGACCACCGCCCAGGTAGTCGACCAGCTCGTCGACCCAGGTCGGCCAGTCCTCGCGGCTGTGGGCGTAGTACCGCTCCGTGGCCTGGGCCCCTTCGAGACCGCCCGACAGGTAGCCGGAGACGGCCACGTACTCGGGCCGCCACAGGCCGGCGGGCTCGTCGTCGGACAGGCGGGTCGAGCGCACCTCGATCATCACCGGGTCGATCACGCGCTCGCCGGTGCGCCACGGGACCGGCGGGGCGCCGGCGACGGTGGCGCGGACGTCGCGGGTCTGGGCGGTGACGACGTGCGAGACGGCCACGGTGGGGGCCTCGGCGCCGAGCGGGGTCATGCCGGCACCCCCTCGGCGCGGGCGTTCTCGATGGCGACGACGAACGGCGACCGGCGGCACACACGCGAGCTGCGGGGCGAGCACACGTCGTACCCGCCGACCGGCCACCCCTCGGCGTCGCGGTTGCAGCGCATGCACACCGGCGGCTGGGCGACGTCCGGGACGGCAGCGTCGAGCGCGGCCAGCGCCTCGGCCTGGGCGGCGCTCACTCGCCGGCCCGCTCGATCGCACGGGCGATGCGCTGGCCGGCCTCGACGACCGCGAGCCGGAGCGCGCGGGTCTGCTCGGCCTGGGCCATGAGCGCGTCGGTCTGGGCGACGTCGACGGCGTCGGCCTTGCGGTCGTCGACGCCGGCGGCCGAGCGGCGCGCGGTGTACAGCGTCTCGTCGGCGGTCTCGGCCGACTGCTCGGCGAGCGTCTGGTCGGGGGCGTCCATCAGGGCTGTTCCTTCCGGGTGAGGGCGTAGAGGTGGGCGAGGTCGCGGGCGAGCTGCGGCGACCAGGTCGCGGGGTGGGCGACCGGCCAGGCGGCGACCTCGTCGTCGGTGAGCGGGAGCGCGGTGTCCGGGCCGGTGATGACCAGCCACGGGAGGTGGCCGCGCTCGACGCGGATCGCGAGCACCGCGGCCGGGCTGTCGGGCCGGTGGTCCGGCGAGCAGCGGACGGTGAGCAGCGGGTCGGCGGCCGGGTCGAACGCGCGGGTCGGGGCGGTCACTCGACGCGCTCCCAGGTGTTGCACCCGGAGGTCTCGAACGCGCGGTCGCTGGGCGAGATCGTGACGACCTTCGGGCCGTCGCCGCCGTCGTTCGCGATGATCGAGTCGACGGTCCCGTCGAGGCTCGACAGCCGCGACCAGTAGCACCAGGACATGACGCGCTCGGTCGGGGTGGACCGGTAGGTGCCGGGCTCGACCTCCTCGCCGACCAGGAACGTCCCGGTGCCGGGGATGCTGCCGGGCGCGGCGGGCTCGGGAGACGGCGCGGCCTCGGCCGGCGTGGTCACGGCGAACGAGGGGTCGGCCTGGCCGAGACCGGGGTCCGAAGCGATGGCGACGTCGTTCGCGGCCTGGCCGAACGCTGCGGCGTAGCCGATGCACACGACGAGCCCGACGAGGGACAGGATCAGGCCGGTGAGCGCGGCGCCGCGGTTCGTGGCGGTCCCGCGGGAGACGCGGACCAGGCCGACGATGCCGAACACCGCGCCGACGATCACGACGGGCCAGGCGATGATGCCGACGAGCGGGACGAGCGCGAGCAGGGCGCCGACGATGCCGAGCACGAGCGCGGTCGTGCCGGCGCCGTTGCTGGGTGCGGGGCCGTGCTGCTGGGCCCAGGTGTGGCCGTAGCCGGCGGGGCCGTGCGACGGGTGGTGAGCCCAGTTCGGCCGGTTGTGGTCCGGGCGCGGGGGCTGCGGGGTGTTCATCGTGGGTGGTCCTTCCGGGGTTCTGGTGGGGGATGCGAGAGGTCAGGAACGCGCGCCGGCGGAGGCGACGGCCGGCAGGTGCGAGGTGCGCGCGAAGGTCTCCGGGCGGTGGCGGCCGGGGCTCTGCGCCGGCGGGGCGAGCCGGGACAGTTCGGCGGTCTGCTCGATGGCGCGGTGCAGCTCGACGCCGATCTCGGCGGCCGGGGTCGGCTGGTCGCGCTCGATGCGGCGAAGGTCGCCGAGGCGGTCGAGGGCGTCGAACGCGAGCCGCGAGGTGAAGAAGTAGGCGGCGAAGGTGCCGGCCGACGCGACGGCGCCGAGCGTCGGCATGCCGTGGTAGAGCAGCGCGGCGACGGTGAACGTGCCGCCGACGATCACGACCAGCGCGGCGAGCGCGGTCACCGCGACGTGGACGCGGGCGGTCGAGCGGGGCGAGCGGGTGGCGTGCATCTGCGGGGCCTTCCGAGTGGTGGCCGCGGGTGAGCTGGGCGGCGCTCCGCGGCGGTGGTGGGGGTCAGTCCTGCGCGGAGCCGTTGACGAACGCGGTCACGGCCGCGACGGGGACCACCCACCGGCGACCGACGCGGGTCGCGCGGAGCTGGCCGGAGCGGATGAGCCGGCGGACCGACCACTCGGACAGGCCGAGGCGCGAGGCGACCTCGGTCGGGGTGTAGGCGACCCGGGGCGGCGTGCTGCCGTCCTGGGTGGCGCCGTCGGGCTGGGACACGGGTACTCCCGGGGATCGAGGGGCTTGTCGTCTGTCGGCGCTCGGTGTTGTATTCCGTGCGGCGACAGTGCGACACGTTGCCCGACGTGCACCCCTCGACGCAAGCTGTCAGCGCACATTTCTGTCTTCCCACAGCGCACACGGCGTGTCGCGAGCGCCATCCGGTGGCGTGGATGCGTTCTGTCGGCTGACAAGCCGTGCGAGGATGGGCGCCGTGAAGCTGGGCGAGCTGATCTCTAAGCGGCGGGCTGACCTGGGCCTTTCGCTCGAAAAGATGTGCGTCCGTGCACGTGAGCAGGGCTACGACCTGACACGCACGACGCTGTCGGCCTTCGAGACGAAACCCCTCGCGGAGTCCCCCAAGAGACGAACGATGGAAGCGCTCGCGGTCGCGCTCGACGTGCCGTACGGCGACGTCGTGATGGCGGTCGCGTCAGCGATGGCGGGCACCGACATGGTGGAAGCTGCGGAGACACAACATGTGCGCGCGTGGCTAACACTGACCGAGGGGATGAACGATGAACAGATCGAGCGAATGCTCCGAGTAGTCCGATCAGTCGCTGACGCGTTGGACACCGGGCACCAACAGTCGACCCCCAACTCGGCGGAACGGTCACCGCGCTGAGTGACGGGGTCACCCGTTAGCGTGTCGGTCTCCCCCGCTTGGGCTCCCCCAACGAGAGGTATCCCCGTGCACGACGTACCGCGCTTCACCACGACGAACCGCCCTGGCGCCGTCGACGAGATTCCGACGGCCTGGGCCGGTGGTGACCGGGTCGTCGTGCCCGGCGTCGGGGTCGGGCGCCTGGTCCAGGACGGCCCGCCCCGGGTCGTCGAGATCCCCCTCGGCGCACCCGTCGCGACGGTGCTCACGGTGACCGACGAGTCCGGCCCCGGCCGGGCGATCATCCTCGCCGACCCGGACGTCGAGCCGGGGCAGCTCGCATCCCTGATCGACGCCGGCGAGCTGCTCGACGCCGAGGCGCACGCCGTCCGCCGGGTCCCGCGACCGCGCGTCCCCCGTCAACGGACACGCCCGTCGTTCGCCCGCGGGGTCGGCTACACGGTGACCGCGTGGCTCGCCGGCGTCGCCGCAGCCATCGCCGCCGGCGCCCTCGGCGCGGACACGAGCAAGGTCATCGACGCGGACGGGCCGCGTGTTTCGGCCGAGGCGGTCACCGCCCTGCCGGCCGCGGTCTGAGCATGGCCGGGCGCCCACCACTGCCGATCGGCACGCACGGCAAGATCGTCGCTCGCGACGTCACCCCCGCCGGCCAGCGCGCGAAGCTCTGGCAGGCACACACCTACTACCGGGACCCCGACGGGAAGACCCGCCGCGTCAAGCGGACCGGAGGCTCGAAGTCCGCCGCGGAGAACGCGCTCCGCGCCGCCCTGTCCGACCGGCAGACCGACAGCGCCGCCACGCTCTCCGGCGACTCCCGGGTCTCGGCCGCCGCCGCTGTGTGGTTCGAGCAGTGCGAGGCCGCGGTCGCCGAGGGCGAACTCGCGCCGAACACGTTGCGGCTCTACGAGTCCGCGTGGCGCCTGCACATCGAGCCCGCCGTCGGTGAGCTGCGGCTCCGCGAGCTGACCGTCTCCCGGTGCGAGGCGTGGAAGGTCGAGCTGCGCAAGCGGAAGGGCGCCGGCACCGTCCGCACGTCCAAGGCGGTGCTGTCCGGGGTCGCCGGGTACGCGGCCCGCATGGGTGCGATCGGCGCGAACCCGGTCCGCGACACGTCGCCGGTGCGCGGCAAGCGCAAGCGGGCAGCGCGGGCGATGACCCTCGACGAGCGCCGGCGGTGGCTCGACGCGATGGAAGCCGACGAGCGCGCCTCGCGCTGGGCCGTCCCGGACCTCACGCGGTTTCTGCTCGCGACCGGCGTCCGGATCGGCGAGGCGCTCGCGGTCACGTGGGATGAGGTCGACCTCGACGCCGGCTCGGTGCGGGTCGAGTGGCACATCATCCGGGTCAAGGGCGAGGGGCTCATCCGCGCGACCGGCGCGAAGTCCGAGGCCGGCGACCGGGAGCTGTTCCTCCCCCGCTGGGCGGTCGACATGCTGCTCCGCCGGCGCGTCGAGTCGGCCGGCGCGTGGCCGGTGTTCCCCGACAGCCTCGGCGGGTGGCGCGACCCCTCGAACATGTCGCGGGCGCTCCGTGAGGCGCGCGACGCGGCTGGCT
Source organism: Pseudonocardia sp. McavD-2-B (assembly GCF_024124365.1). Classification (NCBI taxonomy): domain Bacteria; kingdom Bacillati; phylum Actinomycetota; class Actinomycetes; order Pseudonocardiales; family Pseudonocardiaceae; genus Pseudonocardia; species Pseudonocardia sp. McavD-2-B. The sequence goes on along the minus strand of NZ_JAMXSG010000016.1, from coordinate 34,514 downwards.
TCGGCTGGGTCACCTCGCACGTGTTCCGACAGACGGTGTTGACCGTGCTCGACGACGCCGGCGTCTCGCGCCGGTCGATCGCCGACCAGGCCGGCCACGCCGACCCGTCCATGACGGAGCGGAACTACATGCAGCGCGGCAAGGGCTCGGCCCGTGCCGCGGAGGTGCTCGACGGCATCCTCGACGAGACCGCCTGACCGACCCCGGACATACGAACGCCCCGCCGGCAAGCTCGCCGGCGGGGCGTCGTCGTTCGTCGGACCCGATACTCGAGCACGGGTTAGGCGACCCTTACCTCGACGGTGCGGGTCGGTCCGCTCGCAGATTCACCGGCCTTAAACCGGCCCTGATCTTGCATTCGTGATCTTGTGTGACCGGGTTTCCCCTGGTCGTAGGCTCCTCCGACTGGACTCGAACCAGTAACCGCCCGATTAACAGTCGGGTGCTCTGCCATTGAGCTACGGAGGACCGTTCACGCCGTTCCAGGTGGTGTTCCCGGCGACGAGAAGAACTCTACAACACCCCGTACAGCCCTCTCGCAACCCCCCGTTCGGCCGCTGTTCCCGCAGGTCGGAGCCCCATCCGGGTGGCGGTCGGACAGCGGCCGCGGTCCGGGTACGGTCGCGGTCGGAGGTGAGGGGAATGGTCAAATTCCTCGTGGGTGTCGCCGTCGGGTACGTCCTCGGCACCAGAGCCGGTCACGAGCGCTACGAACAGCTCGTCCGTGCCTATCACCGGGCGGCGGACCACCCCGCGGTGCAGGGCGCCGCGGGCGTCGCGCGGGCGGGTGTCGAGGGTGCGCTCGACAAGGTGCGCGGCGGCCAGAACACCGGGCACTGAGGGCTCGCCCCGTCCCGTGACCCGTCCCCGGGTCACGGGACGGGCGGGTCAGCGTGTGCGGGCCACCGCGAAGACGCGGCGGAACGGGAACCAGGTGCCGCCGTCGGCGCTCGGCGGGTAGGCCGCCCGCAGCCGGGGCGCGAGCTCGCGGACGAACGCGTCGTAGGCGTCGTCGTCGAGGGCGTCGCGGACCGGGCGCAGGGCGGTGCCGGAGATCCAGCGCAGAACCGGGTCGTCGCCGTCGAGCCGCTGCAGGTAGGTCGTCTCCCAGGCGTCGACGTCGGCGCCCGCGGCAGCCAGGATGTCGGCGTAGCCGAGCGGGTCGAGCACGGTCTCGTCGCCGCGCAGCAGAATCCGGTCCCGCCACTGCGGGAGCGTCGCGACCTCGCGGGTCAGCACGTGTGAGGGGGCGTCGAAGTTGCCGGGGACCTGCACCGCGATCCACGCGCCGGGCGCGAGCGAGGCCGTCCAGCGGCGCAGCACGTCGGGGTGCTCCGGCACCCACTGCAGCACCGCGTTGGTCACGAGCACCCCGGTGTCGCGGGGCGGGGTCCAGTCGCGCACGTCGACCTGCGTGACGTCGACGCCGGCGGCGCGGGCCGCGGCGACCATGTCCGGGGAGGAGTCGAACGCCTCGACCGTCGCCGTCGGCCACCGACGGGCGAGCAGCCCGGTCAGGTGGCCGGGCCCGCAGCCGGCGTCGACGACCCGGGTCAGCGCGGGGTCGGTCTCGCCCACCCGGGCCAGCAGGTCCAGGAACGGGCGCGAGCGGTGGTCGTCGAAGGCGCGGTAGAGCTCCGGGTCCCAGCTGGTCGTGGTCACGGTTCCTCCGGGAGGCGTGCGGCGATGCCCTCCGCCAGCCTCCGGGCGGCGACCGGATCGGTCCCCGGGTCGGGCCGGACCTGCAGCACCAGCCCGTCGCGGCCGGGGACCCGGCGCTGCAGCACCCAGACCCCTCCCCCGGGCAGCTCACGCCGGTTGCGGGTGCGGATGGACTGGGTGACCCGCTCCTGCACGGCCTGCGGCACCTTCCCCGGTTCGACGAGGCGGAACCGCAGCGGGCGCCCGTCGGCGAGCAGCTCGGTGCCGGGGGCGATCTGCTCGGCCGAGGTCGGTGTCACGACCAGGCTGGTCTTGTCCCAGGTGGCCTTCGCGATCTCGTGCCAGCCCAGCCGCTCGCCGCCGGGCGGCCAGATCCCCCACGAGGTGACCACGAGCATCCCGTCCGGGGCCTGCGCGGTGGCGACGACGGCCTCGGAGTCGGCGAGGGCGTCGGCGACCGCGTCGGGCACCGGCTCGCGGCCGAGCAGCCGTGCCCAGAAACCCGTCACGACGCGACCCCGGACGCCTGCTCGCGCAGCTGGATCTTGTACTGCTCCAGCGGGACGAGCACGCCGAACAGGTCCATGTACTCGTCATGGTCGGTCTCGGCATTGGTGCGCTGCAGCTGCGACTTGAGGTCGGCGATCTCGCGCTCGACCAGGCCGAGCCGGACCCCGGCGAGGACGCCGTTGACGTAGCGGACCTCGTCGGTGTTGCGCTTGGGGAGCTCCAGGTTCTCCACGGCCAGCTCGCTGACCAGGCGCTTGACGTCGTCGCCCGCGCCCTCGGCGACGACGGCGTCGAGCCAGTCCGACCCGTCCAGCCCGGCGCACACCCCGCCCGCGGCCATGATCGCCCGGTGCACCGCGGCCAGCTGCGGATGGGTGAACCCGGCCTCGGGCAGCTCGTCGAAGCCGGGTCCGACGACGCCGGGGATCTGCAGGGCCGCCTTGAGCGCCTCGCGCTGCAGGTGCAGCTGGGTGTCGTCGCGTTTCGGGGCGGGCAGCGGGGCGCGGCGCCGGGAGCGGCCCCCCTCGGGCGACACGCCGGCGCTCTCGCGCACCCGTCGCACGACGACGGCGATGTCGTCCCAGCCGACCCAGCCGGCGAGGCGCCGCGCGTACTCGTCGCGCAGGTCCTCCCGCTTGATCTTCGCGACGATCGGTACGCAGCGCTGCAGGGCGGCCACACGGCCCTCGGCGGTGTCCAGCTGGAGCTTGTCCAGCTCGGTGCGGATGACGAACTCGAACAGCGGCTCCCGGCGGGCGACGAGGTCGCGCACCGCGGTGTCGCCGTGCCCGAGGCGCAGGTCGCACGGGTCCTGGTTGTCCGGCGCGACGGCGACGTAGAGCTGCGTGGCGAAGCTCTGGTCACCGTCGAAGGCCTTCTCGGCGGCCTTCTGACCGGCCGCGTCGCCGTCGAAGACGAACACGACCTCACCGCGGTCGAAGGAGTCGTCGCCGATCAGCCTGCGGATGACCGAGACGTGCTCGCTGCCGAACGCCGTGCCACAGGACGCGACCGCCGTGGTCACCCCGGCCAGGTGCATCGCCATGACGTCGGTGTAGCCCTCGACGACGACCACCTGCCGGGTCTTCGCGATCTCCCGTTTGGCCTGGTCGAGGCCGAACAGCACGTGGGTCTTGCGGTAGACCGGCGTCTCGGAGGTGTTGAGGTACTTGGCCTCGATGCCGTCGTCGTCGAACAGCCGGCGCGCGCCGAAGCCGACGACGTCGCCGCCCAGGTCGCGGATCGGCCACAGCAGACGCCGGTGGAACCGGTCGATCGCGCCGCGCCTGCCCTCCTTGGAGATGCCGGCCTTGATCAGCTCGTCCAGCTGGTAGCCCTGTGCCAGCAGGTGCTTGGTGACGGTGTCCCAGCCCGCCGGGGCGTAGCCGCAGCCGAACTTCTCCGCGGCCGCGGCGTCGAAGCCGCGGTCGGCGAGGAACTGCACGCCCGCGCGGCCCGCGGGGGTGGCTAGCTGCTCGGCGTAGAACGCCTGCGCCTTCTTGTTGATCTCCAGCAGGCGGCTGCGGGTGCCGCGGTCGCGCTGCACCGAGGACCCGCCGCCCTCGTAGGTCAGCCGGACCCCGCACCGCTCGGCGAGCCGCTCGACGGCCTCGGGGAACCCGATGACCTCCATCTTCATGACGAAGTCGATGACGCTGCCGTGCTCGCCGCAGCCGAAGCAGTGGAACGTGCCGTGCGAGGGGCGGACGGTGAACGACGGGGACTTCTCGTCGTGGAACGGGCACAGGCCCTTCAGCGAGCCCGCCCCGGCGCGGCGGAGGGCCACGTACTCCTCGACGATCTCCTCGACCCGCGTGCGGTTGCGGACCTCGGTGATGTCGGCGTCCCGGATCCGTCCTGCCACGCCGGCCAGTCTAGGCGCCCCCGGCCCGGCGCCCCGGTCCGCCCGCTGCCGGTGCGACGGCGTCTCCGTCCGGCTGCCCGGACGGGGCGGCGACGGCCGCGTCGGCGACCACCCGGCGGCCGCGCAGGCCGGGCACCCGGCCCAGCCCGACGAACATGCCGACCAGGGCGATGCCCAGGCCCAGCACCGCCTGCACGGTGAGCGGCTCGCCGAGCACGGGCACGGCGACCAGCGCCGTCGTCGCCGGGACCAGGTTGAGCAGCGACGACACGAACACCGTCGAGCGGCGTCGCAGCAGCACGAACATCAGCACGAAGGCGCCCGCCGAGTTCACGACTCCCAGGAAGGCCACGGCCGCCCAGCCCGACGGCGCGCGGGGCAGCCAGTCCGCACCGAGGAACGGCCAGGCGACCAGGGTCGCGACCAGCGAGGTCGCCATCTGGACCACGACGCTGGTCACCACGGGCGTGCTGTCGTTGAACCGCTTCTGGTAAAGCGTGCCGGCCGCCAGCGACAGCATGCCCAGCACCGGGAAGACGAGGTTGCCGCCGAGACCGGCGCCGAGGTCGTCGGCCAGCACGACGTAGACGCCGGTGGCGCCGATCAGGAGACCCAGCACCGGTCCGACGCCCAGGCGGGTGGCCAGCAGCAACGGGGTCAGCAGTCCGACCAGCAGCGGCGCCATCCCGAGGATGAGACTCGACAGCCCGGCCGGGACGCCGGAGGCGAGCCCGCTGTAGACGAAGGTGAACTGCCCGACCTGCAGCAGCAACGCCGTGACCGCGAGGTGCAGCCAGGACCGGCCGCGCGGCAGGCCCGGTCGCAGCACCGCGACCGCGGCGAGCATCACGACCAGCGCGATCACGAACCGCCAGAACAGGACCGCGGGCACGTCGGTCGACCCGGTCGCGATCTTGCCCGCGATGAAGCCGGACGCCCACAGCGGGACGAAGAGCACGGCCAGCACCGGGACGAGCCAACGCGAGGAGGTCACACCCTCACTCCATCGCAGTGCTAACGATCGGGGCAAGCCGGGGTGGCGGGAGCCTCACCCCCAGGTCCGGTCAGGCCGCGACGACGGCCGGTGGCTCCAGGTCGGCGAGCGCCGAGGCCAGGTCCGGGTGGTTGCGCATCCCGTGCAGGACCGCCCGGGCGCCCGGCACCATGCGCGGCGCGACGCGTGCGGCGCCGATCAGCCGGACGTCCAGGCCGCGGTTCCGCGCCACGTGCCGCAGGTGGTGCAGCGCCCGCGCCCCGCGCGCGGTGACCCCGGTGCCCAGGTCGACGAGGACGTGCCGCACCGGCACCCACCCGGCGCCGGCGACGGCGAGGTGCGCATCGACCTGACGCAGCAGCGACGCGCCCGCCGCCGCGTCCAGCTCGCCCTCCACGCGGATGCGGAGGACGTTCTCCCGGGGACGGTCGGTGCGGACCCTGCTCTCGTTCATCACGCTCTCCTCCCGGATCGTCGTCTCCCTCATATCTGTAGCGAATAGTACAAGTTTTCGCCACTGAGTGGCTACACTCGGGGTCGACGGACGACCGGCCCGGGTGTCCGGGAGCGCGCCGCGGGCCGCGAGGGAGGACCGACCATGGCACTGGACCGACTCGACGACCCCGACTACCCGACCGTCGCGATGGGTCAGGCCGCGCACCTGCTGGAGGTCGAGCCCGCCTTCCTGCGCAGCCTGGACAGCGCGGGCGTGGTGAATCCGCACCGCTCCGCCGGCGGGCACCGCCGCTACTCGCGCAACCAGCTGGAGCAGGCCGCCCGCCTGCGCACCCTGCTGGACGAGGGACACCCGCTGGGGTCGGCGTCGTGGATCGACCGGCTGCGTGGGGAGCTCGCCGACAGCGAGGACCGCCTCGGCGCCGCGCACCGCGAGATCGAGCGGCTGCGCACAGAGCTCGCGCAGCTGCAGACCGAGCTCGGCGACGCCGCGCCCCCGATCGCTTGACAGCAGAAAATCTCAAGCTATAACTGGAGATATCCGGAGCTCCTCTCCGGAGTACCGATCCGACGAAGGACGACGAGGAGTCAGCCGTGCCCGGTCGCGAACCGGCACGGCTGGAAGGGAGTGGTTCACGATGCTGCTGCGTACCGACCCGTTCCGGGCCCTGGACCGGCTCGCCGCGCAGGCGTTCGAGTCCGGCGGCACCTGGTCGCGCCCCGCGGCGATGCCGATGGACGCCTGGCGTCACGGTGACGAGTTCGTCGTGGAGTTCGACCTGCCCGGCATCGACCCGGACGCCGTCGAACTCTCCGTCGAGCGCAGCACCCTGACGGTGAAGGCGGAACGACGGCCCACCCACACCGGAACCACCGACCAGGTCGAGTGGGTCGCCTCCGAGCGGGCCTACGGCGTGTTCGCCCGTCAGCTGCTCCTGGGCGACAATCTCGACACGTCCGCCATCCACGCGTCGTACGACGCCGGAGTGCTGCGCATCCGCATCCCGGTCGCCGAGGCGGCCAAGCCGCGGACGATCACCGTGGAGTCCGGGCACGATGCCGACCGGCCGAGGATCGGCACCTGACGCCCGGTGCCCGGGCCCGGCCGACTGCCGGGCCCGGGCACCGGGCGGCCGCAGCCGTCACCGCGCCCGGGTCCGGGCCACCGCTCTGCGCGGAAGGCGGGCTGCCCTGCCTGTCCCGGCACGCGCCGGGCGGGCAGCCCGTCCTGGGCGTGCCGGGCCGGCCATGGCGTCAGCTCGACGAGCGCGAGCACGAGTACCCCGAGCGTTCCCCCGGCCGCCCCGGCCGTGGTGGACGACAGGTCGATGAGCGTGATCACGCCCCCGCGGTCCGCCCCGACCCTGTGAACGGACTGGGAGCCTCCTGGCAAGCTACTTCACCCTGAGTGACGAACACGCGGCGTGTTGGCGCGGTTCCGGCGCGCGCGTTCGCGACCATCTACGGCGTGCGTGTACGAGGTGTGCGGGTCGCCGGGCTTCTGGCGACGATGATGGTCATGGCCGGGTGCGGATCCCCCGGGTCGTTCGTGGACGTGCTGGACGCGGCGCTCGACACCGGCGCCGTCGACGTCGGTGTGGTCGCCCCGGTGACACCCGGGGCCGTGGAGGGCGCGGCCGCGGGCAGCGCGTCGACGACGCTGAAGACGCTGGCGGTGAAGGGCCGGGCGCCGAAGACCGGCTACACCCGCGAGCAGTTCGGACGCCGCTGGGCCGACATCGACCGCGACGGCTGTGACCAGCGCAACCAGGTCCTCGCCCGGGACATGGATCGCGAGACGTTCAAGGCGGGCACCCACGACTGCGTCGTGCTCACCGGGTCGCTGCGCGACTCCTACACCGGCACCACCATCTCCTTCACCCGCGGTCAGGGCACCAGCGAGAAGGTGCAGATCGACCACGTCGTCGCGCTGTCCGACGCCTGGCAGAAGGGCGCCCAGCAGCTCGACGCGACCACCCGGGAGAAGATCGGGAACGACCCGCTGAACCTGATCGCGGTCGACGGCCCGACCAACGGCCGCAAGAGCGACGGCGACGCCGCGACCTGGCTCCCGCCGGACAACCGCTACCGCTGCGCCTATGTCGCGCGGCAGGTCGCGGTGAAGAAGAAGTACAAGCTGTGGGTGACCAGCGCCGAGCGCGACGCGATCGACAGGGTCCTCGGGACCTGCCCGACCCGCGTCGTGACCAGCGAGGCCGACGCGGCGAAGCCCGCGGTCACCCTGCGCTGACCCCTGCCGACCCGGCCCCGCCGTCCGACCGGGCGGCGGGGCCGGTCGGCGTCCCGGGGCCGGTGTGGTCTCAGGGCCGGCAGAGCGTGCGGTGCCAGGCGTGCGCCTGCGGGTCGGTCAGCGTCGCGACCTGGTCGATCACGACGCGCAGCCGCGCCCGGTCGTCGGGGGCGGCCGTCCAGTCCTCCGCGCGGGCCGGGTCCAGGGCACCGGGCCCCCGGGCGCACAACGCCGCGACGAGGTCGTGCAGCAGGTCGCGCTGGCGGGACTGCATCTCCAGCCGCCGCGGGTCGCTCATCACGTAGCGGGTGGCCAGCGCCTTGAGCACCACGACCTCCGCCGCCGCGACGACCGGGACCACCAGGTCGGCGCGGTGCCGGGCCAGCGGTGCGTCACCGTAGGTGTCCAGGGTCGCGTCGGTGGCGGCCAGCGCGAACCGGCCCACCAGCTCGGAGGTCATCCGCTTCATCGCGACCAGGTCGTCGCCCGCGGCGGTGGCGGCGTCGAACCCGCGGACCGCACGGACCACCGGCAGCGCGTCGAGCCGGGCGGCGGCCTCGGCGCAGGCGCCCTCGTCCTCGCCGAAGCGCAGCGACGCCTCCACCGCGAGCGCCGCGCGCTCCGCGGGCGAGGACAGCACGGCCAGGTCCATGCGGCCGGCGTGCACCGCGTCCTCGACGTCGTGCACCGAATAGGCGACGTCGTCGGCCCAGTCCATGACCTGGGCCTCCATGCTCCGCACCCCCGGCCGGGCCCCGGCGCGCAGCCACTCCAGGGCGGGCAGGTCGTCGGTGTAGGCACCGAACTTGCGTTCCGCGCCGCGCCGCGCCCACGGGTACTTGGTAGCGGCGTCCAGCGTCGCCCGGGTCAGGTTGAGCCCACCGGGGACGAGACCGTCGCCGGAGCGTGCCTTCGGCTCCAGGCGGGTCAGGATGCGCAGGGTCTGGGCGTTGCCCTCGAACCCGCCGCACTCCGCACCCGCTACGTCGAGCGCCCGCTCGCCGTTGTGCCCGAACGGCGGGTGGCCGATGTCGTGGGCGAGCCCGGCGGCGTCGACGACGTCCGGGTCGAGCCCCAGCTCCTCGGCGACGCCGCGGCCGATCTGGGCGACCTCCAGCGAGTGCGTCAGCCGGGTCCGCGGGATGCCGCTGACCTCGGCGCCCTCCCCCGGCCCGACCACCTGGGTCTTGCCCGCGAGCCGGCGCAACGCCGCGCAGTGCAGCACCCGGGCCCGGTCCCGGGAGTAGGGGCTGCGCCGCTCGACGCGGCCGCGCTCCCCCAGCCCGGACCCCTTCGGGGCCTCGGGGTGGCGGCGCTCCGCGTCGGCAGCGGTGTAGCCCGGATCGGCCGGGGCGTGCTGGACGCTCATCCCAGACCGCTGCTCGCGGTGTCGACCGAGGCGTGGGTCAGCTCGTAGAACAACAGCGCACCGGTCTCGCGGTAGATGTAGCGGAGCTGCGTCTCACGGGTCTGCACGATCGGGCCGCTGCGGGTCGGTGAGGTGTAGGCCTTCAGCCCGGCGTCGCGGGCCATGGTGCGGGCCCGCAGGCTGTGCCACGGGTCGGACACCAGCAGCGCCGAGGACCAGCCCTGCTGCCGCGCGGTCGCCGCGACCGCCTGCAGGCTGCCGAGCGTGTCCGCGCCCTCGGGCACGGCCTCGACCGCCGAGGACGGCACGCCCTGCTCGATCAGCCAGTCCCGGCTGGCCTCCGCCTCGGTGTAGCGGTCCCCCGTCCGCCCGCCGCCGACGGTGACGATCCGCGGGGCCACGCCGTCGCGCCACAGCTGCTCGGCGTGTTTGAGACGGTTGGCCAGCACCGCGCTGGGCTCGCCGTTGTACTGGGCGGCGCCGAGCACGACGACCGCGTCACTGGGGCGCTGGTCGTCGACCCGGGCGACCTGCCACACCCGCAGCGCGGTCACCCCGACCACCGCGACGAGCATGACCAGCCCGCCGACGAGCAGCCGCGCGCCCCAGGTCATGCCGGTCCGCACGGGGCGCCGCACGGTGCGCCGGTCCGGATCGGGCTCCGGCGGTGCGCCGCCGAGCCCGCGCCGCGACGACGTGCCGGTCATCCGCCGATCCGACCGGCGGAGGAGGCGAGCGCCGACGCCGAGCGCCCGGCGCGCAGCGCGACGACCTGAGCGACGATCGACACCGCGGTCTCGGCCGGGGTGCGGGCACCGAGGTCCAGACCGACCGGCCCGTGGACCGCGGACAGGGCGTCCTCGGTGACCCCGGCGGCGAGCAGCCGCTCGCGGCGCGCGGCCTGGGTGCGCCGCGACCCGAGCGCCCCGAGGAACCCGCGGCCGTGGGCGAGGCCGTCGAGCAGGGCCGCGTCGAAGGCCGGGTCGTGGTCGAGCAGCACCAGCACGTCGGCCTCGGTGAAGGCGGCGACGGCGGCGCGCGCGTCGTCGACGGTGGTGACGGTGCGGGCGCTCCAGCCGAGCAGGCCCGCCTGGGCGTGCAGGGCGCCCCCGAGCGCACCCTCGCCGACGACCAGCACCGACGGGACCGGCACCAGCAGGTCGACCAGGACCGCGGTGCCGTCGACGTCGAGCCGCTCGGTGGCCGTGGCCCCCCGGCGCAGCAGGGCGCGGGCCTGCTCGGCCGCCGCGGTGGTGACCCCGCCGAGGTCACCGGTGGGCTCCTCCAGGCCGGGCCCGGTGAGCACGAGGGCCGCGCCGGTGTCCACGACCGACAGCAGCGCGGCGGGCCGACCGGTCTCCAGCGCCTCCCCCAGCGCGGCGGCGGAAGCGGCGGGCAGCGGGTGGGCGAGCAGCGTCGCCCCGCCGGCGCAGGCGAGTCCGGCCGCGACCGCGGAGGACTCCCCGACGTGCGCCTCGCGCACCGTGGCCGTCCCGGACGCCGCCTCGGCGGCGAGCGGGTGCGCGGAGTCGTCGAGGGCGCCGAGGTAGAGCAGGCCGCCGACCTCGCCGTCGGTGGTGCCCGCGACCAGCTGGCCGGACTCGACGGAGCCGAACCCGTGCCGGTCGAGCACCCGGACGACGCCGATCCCCGGGCCGCCGGTCACCGCCCAGCGGCGCAGGGCCGCGCCCAGGTCACGACGGGGGTCGGCCGGTGGCCGTGCCGCGGAGGAGGTCGCCGAGGTGCTCACGGTCGCCAGGGTAGCGACGGGGCCTGACGGTGAGCTGAGAACGGGCTACAGCGCGCCGCTCACGAGGACCGACTCCGGGGTCATGCCCGTACCGTCCGTCGCGGTGGCCCGATCTCGTCGGCGACGTCGGACAGTGCCGACCGCACGGTGGCGGCCGCGACCACCACCCACACCAGGACCAGCACCGCGAACAGCACCACCGCCGCCCCGACGACCGGGGGCAGCGCCGTCCGCGCGGCCAGCGCGTTCGTGCCGGGCACCAGGGTGCCGAACGGGACGGTCACCGCCCACCAGGAGGCGCTGAAGGGCATCCCCCGGCGCAGGGCGTGGCCGATCAGCAGCGCCGACAGGACGGCCCAGCCGACCGCGAATCCCCAGGCCGGTGCCCCGTAGAGCAGCCCGGCCCCGATCGCGACACCGGCGAACGGCTCGGGCAGCAGCCCCTGTGCCTCCCCCCGCGAGCAGGTTCGCCGCCGTCACCGACTGCCCGAAGGACCCCGGCACGATGACGACGGTCGGGGTGTCGGCCAGGGCGAGCCCGGCCGTGCCGAACCGGACCAGCACCCGTCGCAGCACGCCCAGCGCCACCAGCGACGCCGCCGCGAGCAGCCACAGCACGGTCCCCACGACGCGCAGGCCCGGCTCCGGCACCGGGAACGAGGTGGTCGCGACCGCCACGATCCCGGTCCCCATCACCGCCCCGGACCAGGGCGGACCGGCCTGTCCCGGGCGGGACGTGATCACGGACGGGGATGACCCGCCCCGGCGTTGCACCAAACACCGGTACCGCCGTTCGGGCCATCAGAGGGTGACCACCGCGACGGCTGCGTTCCGGAACCGTACGATTCCGGCACGCGTTGAACGCGTCAGACACCCATCAGACCGCGAGTCAGGAGTCATGGACCCCACCTGCAGTCCGCGCGCCGACCGTCCCCGTGACGGCCGGCGACCCCGCATCGTCCTCGTCCCCGCCCCCGCCGTGCACATCCCGGCCGGGCCCGAGACCCGGGCGGTGACCTCCCGGTGATCGGCACGATCCTCGGCATCCTCCTGGGCATCCTGGTCGTCCTCGTGATCACCGCCCTGACCGGCTACTTCGTGGCCCAGGAGTTCGGCTTCATGGCCGTCGACCGCTCCCGGCTCAAGGCCCGTGCGGCCGAGGGCGACACCGGAGCGTCCCGTGCCCTCGACATCACCCGTCGCACCTCGTTCATGCTGTCGGGCGCCCAGCTCGGCATCACCGTCACCGGTCTGCTGGTCGGTTACGTCGCCGAGCCGCTGATCGGTAACGGCATCGGTGAGCTGCTGGGCCTGGTCGACGTCCCGCTCGGCGTCGGTGTCGCGATCGGCACCGTGATCGCGCTGCTGTTCGCCACCGTCGTCCAGATGGTGTTCGGCGAGCTGTTCCCGAAGAACCTCGCCATCGCACGGCCGGAGCCGGTCGCGCGGTGGCTGGCGCTGTCCACCAAGACCTACCTGGCGCTGTTCGGGTGGCTCATCCGGATCTTCGACGCGGCCTCGAACCTGCTGCTGCGTGCGCTGCGGATCGAGCCGGTGCACGACGTCGAGCACTCGGCCACCCCGCGCGACCTCGAGGCGATCATCGACGACTCGAAGGACTCGGGTGACCTCAACCCGGAGTTCGCGGTGCTGCTGGACCGCGCCGTCGACTTCGGCGACCGCACCGCGCGGGCCGCGATGATCCCGCGGCCGCGGGTGTCGTGGGTCCGCGCCGACGCGACCGTCGAGAGTCTGGTCGGCCAGATGGCCGTCCAGCACTCGCGGTACCCGGTGCTCGGGCCGCCCGCCGAGGCGACGGACACGGAGAACGCGCTGGAGCTGGTGGGCGTGGTCTGCCTGAAGGATGTGCTGGCCCTCGCCGACCGCGACGACCGGCCGTTCGACGAGGTGCTGGTGTCGGACCTGATGCGGGCCCCGGTGCTGGTGCCGTCGTCCCTGCCGCTGCCGCAGGTGCTGGCCCAGCTGCGTGCCGACGACGAGGAGCTGGCGTGCGTGCTCGACGAGTACGGCGGCCTGGCCGGCGTCATCACCGTCGAGGACGTCGCCGAGGAGCTCGTCGGTGAGATCACCGACGAGCACGACCAGGCCGGGACGGATCAGGCACTGCGGTCCGACGACGGCTGGGTCGTGCCGGGTGACCGGCACGTCGACGAGGTCGGCAGGCTGATCGACGCCGAGCTGCCCGAGGGCGACTACCAGACCGTCGGCGGTCTGGTCATGGCCGAGCTGCAGCGGCTGCCGGACGCCGGGGACGCGGTCGTCGTGACGATCCCGGCCGAGAGCCCGGACGACGGGGACCGCGCCCTGCGTCTCGTGGTGCAGGAGGTCGACCGGCGGGTCCCGTCGGCGGTCCGCCTGGAGTGGACCGAACCGGTGACCGCCGGTTCCGAGCAGGACAGCGACGAGCGGGAGGTGCGGGCATGAGTGCCTTCGAGATCGTGGTGTCGATCCTGCTCGTCGCGGCGAGCGCGTTCTTCGTGGCCGTCGAGTTCGCGCTCGTCGCAGCCCGGAACTACCGGCTGGAGGAGGCGGCGCTGACCTCGGCGTCGGCACGGGCGGCGTTGCGCAGCGCCAAGGACATCTCGCTGCTCCTGGCTGGGTCCCAGCTGGGCATCACGCTGTGCGTGCTGGGGCTCGGTGCGATCACCAAGCCGGCCGTGGACGACGCGCTGCGCCCGGTCCTGGAGGGCTGGGGCGTCCCCGGCGGGGTCGCGGGGGTGGCGTCGTTCGTCGTCTCGCTGATCGTGGTGACATTCCTGCACCTGGTCGTCGGGGAGATGGCGCCGAAGTCCTGGGCGATCTCGCACCCGGAGCGCTCGGCGATCATGCTCGCGATCCCGATGCGTGCGTTCATGGTGACCGCCCGCCCGGTGCTGCTGCTGCTCAACGGCGCCGCCAACCGCTGCCTGCGCTGGTGCGGGGTGGAGCCGGTGGACGAGATGGCCTCGGGCCGCAACGCCGACGACCTGCGCCAGCTGGTCGACCACTCGGCGAAGACCGGCACCCTGGACCAGGGGCGCCGTGACCAGCTGGTCACGGCGCTGGAGCTGGAGCGGACCCCGCTGGGCGAGCTCGCCCGCGAGCCGTCCGCGGTGGCCGCGGACGACGACGTCGCGGCGATCCAGGCGACCTGCCGCCGGACCGGTCACCTCCGGCTCGTCGTGCGGGACGGGGACACCCCGATCGGGTACGTGCACGTCCGCGACACGCTGACGCGCGAGCCGGGGACCCGGGCCCGGGACCTGATGCGCCCGGTGCTCACCCTGCCGGCGGACACGCAGTACCACACTGCGGTGAACACGATGCGTGAGCAGCGTGCGCACCTGGCGCTGGTGGAGTCCGACGACCGCCCGGTCGGCATCGTCACCCTCTCCGACCTGGTCGAACGGCTCCTTCCCGAGCCGGTGTAGGAGCGACCCCGGACCGGGTACCCGCGCTGCGCCCGGTCCGGGGCGGTCCTACTCTGGGTCGCCTCCCGATCACCCACGGAGGTTGTGATGACCGCTCCGACGCTGCGCCCCGCCGATCTCGACGACACGGCGCTGGCCAGGCTCAAGCAGCTCGAGGACCGCATCGGCGGCCCGCTCGTGGCCTACCGGCCCGAGTCGCCCTACGCCGCGCTGACCGCCGAGCAGCTGGAGGAGGTGCGCCGCGCCGAGTCCGAGCTGGGCGTGCAGCTGCTGGCCTACCGACGCTGACCGACTCACGACGAACGCCCCTGCCCGGATCCCGGGCGGGGGCGTTCGTGGGTCCGGACCCTGCTCAGCAGCCGAGCAGGCGCGTCGCCAGGTAGGTCTCGACCTGGTCGAGGGCGACCCGCTCCTGCGCCATCGAGTCGCGCTCGCGGATCGTCACCGCCTGGTCGGTGAGGGTGTCGAAGTCGACCGTGATGCAGAACGGGGTGCCGATCTCGTCCTGGCGGCGGTACCGGCGGCCGATGGCGCCGGCGTCGTCGAAGTCGACGTTCCAGTTCTTGCGGAGCTGCGCGGCCAGGTCCTTCGCCTTGGGCGACAGGTCGGCGTTGCGCGACAGCGGCAGCACCGCGGCCTTGACCGGGGCGAGCCTGCGGTCGAGCTTCAGCACGACCCGCTTGTCGACGCCGCCCTTGGCGTTGGGCGCCTCGTCCTCGGTGTAGGCCTCGATGAGGAAGGCCATCATCGACCGGCCGACACCGGCCGCGGGCTCGATCACGTACGGCTTGTACCGGGTGTCGGAGGCCTGGTCGTAGAACGACAGGTCGACGCCCGAGTGGTTCGAGTGCGCCGTGAGGTCGAAGTCGGTGCGGTTCGCGATGCCCTCGAGCTCGCCCCACTCCTGGCCGGTGAAGTTGAACCGGTACTCGATGTCGACGGTGCGCTTCGAGTAGTGGGAGAGCTTCTCCTTGGCGTGCTCGTAGTGCCGCAGGTTCTCCGGGGAGATGCCCAGGTCGGTGTACCAGCGGGTGCGCTCGTCGATCCAGTACTGGTGCAGCTCCTCGTCGCTGCCGGGCTCGACGAAGTACTCCATCTCCATCTGCTCGAACTCGCGCGTGCGGAAGATGAAGTTGCCCGGGGTGATCTCGTTGCGGAAGCTCTTGCCGATCTGACCGATGCCGAACGGCGGCTTCTTGCGCGAGGTCGTCTGCACGTTCAGGAAGTTCACGAAGATGCCCTGCGCGGTCTCCGGGCGCAGGTAGTGCAGACCCTCCTCGGACTCCACCGGGCCGAGGAAGGTCTTGAGCATCATGTTGAACTCGCGGGGCGCGGTGAACCGGCCGCGGGTGCCGCAGTTCGGGCAGGGGACCTCGGAGAGGTCGTTCTGGTCGGCCTGCTCCGGGTCGCGGCCCTTGCGCTCGGCGAACTCCTCGGCGAGCTGGTCGGCACGGTAGCGCTTGTGGCAGGACTCGCACTCGACCAGCGGGTCGGAGAAGGTGCCGACGTGGCCCGACGCGACCCAGGTCTGGCGCGGCAGGATGACCGAGGAGTCCAGGCCGACGACGTCGTCGCGGCCGGTCACCACGGTCTTCCACCACTGGCGCTTGATGTTGTCCTTCAGCTCGACGCCGAGGGGCCCGTAGTCCCACGCCGACCGGGTACCGCCGTAGATCTCACCGGAGGCGAAGACGAATCCGCGCCGCTTGGTCAGCGCGACGATGGTCTCGATCTTGGCGGAGGTGGGCTTGCTGGCCACTGGCGGTACTCCAGAGAAGGTGGTTCGGAGGTCCCCCGGATACGGGGCGTCCCAGGTTACCGACCCGCCGTGCATCCCCACCCCTTGCCCCGTCCCACTTCCGCCGCGGTGGCTCCGACCGGCCGACCTCGCACAGGTTCCTGCGACCTCGCACACCCTGCAGGGGCTGCGAGGTCGCAGGAACCTGTGCGAGGTCGAGCGCTCACGCGGCACGGTCCAGGGCACGGTGCAGGCGGGCGACGGTCGGGGCGAACGACGCCGCGCTGTGCAGGTCGCCCCACACCCAGCGCACCACCGCGACACCCTCGGCCCGGATCGCGTCCTCCCGCAGCTTCTCCCGCCACAGGACCTCCTCGAGGTCGCCGCCGGGGTCGAGCCGCCGGCCGTACTTGATGCGCCCGTCGAACTCCCCCGCCACCCGGGCCTGCTCCCACCAGAAATCGACCCGGCCGAGGAACCGTCCCGCCGGATCCCGCAGCTCCTGCTGGGTGGCCGGTGCGGGCAGGCCGCAGGAGTGGAGGAGGAGCCTGCTGCGGGTCTCCCCCGGGCCGTCCGCGCCGCCGTCGGCCGCGGCGAGCACCCGGCGGGCGGCCGGGGTGCCGGGACGCCGCGCGGACCGGGCCACGGCGGCAGCGAGTTCGTCGGCGGTGACGGCTCCGGCGTGCAGCGCCGCGTCGGTGACCGCGACCGCCACGACGAAGGGCAGAGCGCGGGCCAGGTCGACGACCGTGCGCGGGACCGTCGTCACTGGGACGCCGTCGACGACGGTGATCTCGTCCGCGGCGAGCGTCGCCGCGTGGAACCGCGCCGACGGCGCCGTCCGCGCACCGCTGCGCCGGTTCCTGGTCACCTCCACCCGGTCGAGCGGGACCCGCCACAGCCCGATCCCGTGCATCGCGGCCGCCGAGACGTGGCTGAACACCGCGTCCGGGGACAGGGTGCGGACCGCCGCACGCACGGTCTGCCGGTGTCGTTCCACCGGCCCGAGGTCACCGGCTCCGACGTAGGCGCCGCGGCGCAGCCGGACGAGTCGGCCCGAGGCCCGGAGCCTGCGGAGCTCGTCGTCGCCCACGCCCGCCGCAACCAGGTCCCGGCGCAGCACGGGGGCGGGCGAACCGTGCGCCGGCCGCGGGTCGGGATCCATGTCCCCACCGTCGCCGTGCACCGGGAGCGGGGGAAGCCCGTCACCCGTCCGGCTGTGGACGGTCCCGGCTCGCGACGGGCGTCGAGCGCGCGCTGTGGACAACCCGGCCCCCGCCGCACCTCGCACACGTTCCTGCGACCTCGCACCGTCTGCAGCGGCTGCGAGGTCGCAGGACGGTGTGCGGGGTCGGGGGTCAGCTCAGCAGGCTGGGGTGGTGGACGGGAGCGGCGCCGGCGGTCACCGTGATGAGGGACTCGTAGGTCGCCTCCGTGGTCGTGTCGGCCTCGGCCAGCAGCGGGTGCACGTGCTCACGGACCGCGAACGGCCCCAGGGCGCGCCGGTAGGCGTCGACGGAGTCGAAGCGGACGGTCAGGACCCACTGCCCGGCATCCTCGATCGCCCGGCCCGCCTCACCTCCGCGGCAGCCCGGCCGGGCGGCCAGGAGCTCCAGCGCGCGGGCCGCGCGCGCGGTGAACGCGGCCTCCTCGGAGGGGGACACGCGGAAGCGGCAGACCAGCAGCACGGCGCGACGATAACGAACACGCCTACCATGTGGGGTGCGGCCGGCACGGCACAGCAGCGCCGGGGGGTGTGGCCGCCGCCTCCGGGGAACGGACGGGTCCACCACATGTCTGCCGCAGCCCAGACCACGCACGCACCGGGAGCCGGCCCGGGTGCGGACGAAGACCACCACCCCGCGCCCGAGCCCGGCCCGACCCGCGACCCGCGCACCCTGGCCGCCGCGGGCGACCTGCTGCGGGCACTCGCCGCACCGGTCCGGATCGCCATCGTCCTGCAGCTGCTGGAACACTCCCGGTGCGTCCACGACCTGGTGGACGCGCTCGGGGTCACCCAGCCCCTGATCAGCCAGCACCTGCGGGTCCTCAAGGCCGCCGGGGTGGTCGAGGGCGAGCGGAAGGGGCGTGAGGTGCTGTACTCGCTGGTGGACGACCACCTGGCGCACATCGTGGTGGACGCCGTCGCCCACGTCGAGGAGGACACGTGACGGAGACGACCGACCGGACGACCACGGCGACGATGACGCAGCGGTCCACCGCCGGGCCGCGCGGCATCCGCGCCACCCGGCAGCGGGCCGCCGTCACCGCGCTGCTCGACCGTCTGGAGGACTTCCGGTCCGCCCAGGAGATCCACGAGGAGCTGCGGCGCGCCGGTGAGGGCATCGGTCTGACCACGGTCTACCGGACGCTGCAGACCCTCGCCGACGGCGGCGAGGTCGACGTGCTGCGGGTCGCGTCCGGCGAGGCGGTCTACCGGCGCTGCGAGACCGAGCACCACCACCATCATCTGGTGTGCCGCCGGTGCGGCGCCGCCGTCGAGATCGAGGGCCCCGCGGTGGAGTCCTGGACCGAGTCGGTCGCGCAGAAGCACGGCTTCACCGAGGTGTCGCACACCCTGGAGATCTTCGGCCTCTGCGGCCGCTGCTCGGCGGGGTGACTCCCGGGACTCAGTCCCCGCAGCCGGGGACGGCCGGCAGCTCCCGGCCCCGGGCGAACGGGTCGGCCGGGCGCGGGTCCGGGGTGGGCGCCCACCGGCCGTCGACGAGGGCGTAGGTCCAGGCCGGACCGCGCTGCGCCAGGTCGGTCAGCGCGTCGACCAGGCGGTCGACGTCGGAGGGGCCGGTGCGCAGGCCCAGCGAGGCGCGCACCGCGTCGCCGCCGCCGGTGAGCCGCTCCAGCAGCGGGTGCGCGCAGAACCGCCCGTCGCGGACACCGATGCCGTACTCGGCGGACAGCGCCGCCGCGACGAGGCCGGCGGGCAGCTCGCCGAGGGTGAACGAGACGGTCGCGGTGCGGTCGGCGTCGGGCCCGTCGTCGAAGCAGGACAGGATCCGCAGGCCGCGGACGGTCGCCAGACCCGCGCGCAGCCGGGCGGCGAGCTCGCGCTCGTGGGCGGGCACGGCGTCGTCGATCAGGTCCTCGAGGGCGCGGCAGGCCGCGCCCAGCGCGGCGGCGCCGAGCACGTTCGGGGTGCCGCCCTCGTGGCGTTGCGGCGCGGGCAGCCACTCGGTGACGGTGCCGCCCGGGCCGTCGACGGCGTCGTCGGCCGTGACGCCGACCGACCGGACCGCTCCCCCGCCCGCGACGTGCGGCTCTGCGGTGTCGAGCCAGTCACGGCGGCCGACGAGGACCCCGGCACCGAAGGGCGCGTAGAGCTTGTGCCCGGACAGCGCGACGTAGTCCGCACCCCACCCGGCCAGGTCGACGCGCCGGTGCGGGGCGAGCTGCGCTGCGTCGACGCACAGCCGGGCGCCCGCGGCGTGCGCGATCCGGGCGATCTCGGCGACCGGGAGGAGCTCGCCGGTCACGTTGGACGCACCGGTGACCGCGACCAGCGCGGCGTCGGGACGGGCGGCGAGCTCGGCCCGCAGCGCGTCGAGGGTCGCGGCGATGCTGTGGCCGGCCCGCACGACCCGGTGCTCGGCGCCACCGGAACCGCCCCGCCAGGCCAGCAGCGTCGCGTGGTGCTCCAGGTCGAGGGTCACCACCGGGCCGGGCACGGCGCGCGCGAGCAGGCCGAGCGCGTCGGTGGTGTTGCGGGTGAACACCACGACGTCGTCGGCGCGGGCCCGGACGAACCGGGCGACGTCGGCGCGGGCGTTCTCCACCAGGGCGGTGCAGACCTTCGAGGTCCAGCCGGCGCCGCGGTGCACGCTGCCGTGGTAGGGCAGCACCTGCGCAACGTGCGCGGCGACGCTCTCCAGCGCCGGCGCCGACGCGGCGGAGTCGAGGTCGCAGTAGCGGGCCCACCTGCCGTCGACGAGCGGGACGGTGAGGTCCGCGCCGACGACACGGGGCAGCGCGTGCTGGACGGGACGCGACAGCGCGAGGGTCATGATCGGGCCTCCGGCCGATCTCGGGGACCCGGCGTGGCGCACGGATCCGCGCTTGCCGACTGCGGGTGTCGCGTCGGCCCGGTCATCACCCGGGGCACCCCGCCGCGGAGGAGGGTTGCCGTCCAGCGAGCCGGGGCTTCGCGCTGGCACTCGTGACCTTCGCGGCCGAAGCTAGCAGACCGTCTCAGAAGGAGACACCGTGACCATCGCCACCCCGGATAGCGTCTGAACGATGACCGACACGCAACCCGCCCCGGGCACGGTACGGCGGATCGACGTCCCGGAGTCCGGCGAGCTTGCCCAGCTGGCGGCGGTGTTCGACGACCTGCAGTACGTGCTGCGGTGCTGCGAGCACCTGGTGACCGCGCTCGGCGGTCCGGAGTCCGGCCCGGTCCGGGTGGCCGCCGACCCGGCCCTGGTCGAGGCACTGTGGACCGGCGCGGTGATCGGCTACGTGCGCTGCTTCTCCGGCCGCACCAAGACCCTCACGAAGGACGACCTGTCCACCCTGGAGCTCGAGGGTGACGTCACCGGGTTCCACGACATGATGTCGACGCTGCGCGACCACTACGCGTCGCGGCACGTCAACCCGCGTGAGTCCTACGAGATCGGCGTCGCCCAGTCCAACGACGGCGACCCGCGCGGTGTCGCGGTCGTCTCCACCCCGCGCCCCCAGGTCGACGAGACCACGGTGCGGCTGCTCGGCCGGGTCGCCTACAGCCTGTCCGGCCTGGTGGACGCGCGGATGACCAAGGCCCAGAACGACGTGCTGGGCGTGGCGCACGCGATGACCGCGGGCCAGCTGGCGGCGCTGCCGATCGTGCACCTCAGCGACTCCGGGGACTCCGCCGGGGAGACCACGGACACCGACGGCTGACGGGTGCGGCCGTCCGTGCATGGACGGCCGCACACCGGCTACCCGGTCACCGAACGTCCACGACGAGAGGTGACCCATGACAGCCCGTACGACGACCGCCGACGCCGTCCGCAGCGCCCTGCACGGTCTGGAGTTCCCCGCTTCCAAGGACGACCTGGCGTGGACCGCCGAGCGCAACGGCGCCGACGCCGCGACGGTCGAGGCCCTGCGGGCGGTGCCGGCCGAGGAGTACTACACCTCGATCGGTGCCGTGGTCTCCGCCACCGACCTCCGCGAGGACGACCCGGCCGCGCAGACCGCGGGCGACACCGACGGGGAGACCCGCGAGGAGACCGAGCAGCTGCGCCGGCAGCGACGCACCGGACACAACGCCTCGGGCCTGTCGGAGTCCGGCACGGACGCCGACCCGGTCAACCCGATCGCCGAGGAGCTCGGGACCAACCGCAAGAAGTGACCGGGCCACGGCCGGGGGTGCGCCCCCGGCCGGGCGGTCTCAGCTCTCGACCAGCTCCGCGCGCATGCTCGACGCCGAGGACACGACCAGCATCAGCAGGGTGCCCATCGGCCCCTCACCCAGCCCGGCCGCGGGGAAGGCGTAGCGCAGGGTCACGTCCCAGCCGCGCTCGCCGCGCACCGCCCGGGGCGTGCCGAACAGGCCCTCCCCCACCCCGAGGCCGACCCGGCGCGGCACGTCGCGCTCCGGGTCGTCGGACTCCGGCAGGTCCCACGCGACGACGCAGGTCAGGTTGAGGACGGGCAGGCCCTCCTCCAGCTCGGTGCCCTGCACCACGCACAGCACGCCGCCGTGGGCGAAGGTCAGCGCGCCGTCGTCGTCGGTGGTGACGTCGTGGAACCGCTCCAGCGCCCTCCTGGCGGTGGTGAGCATCCCGGAGATCACATCGGTGGTCACGGTGTCACTCCATCGTTCGGGACGGCGGCGGCCGTGTCGATGCTCGCGCCCGGTCCGCGACGCTCGGAAGCTCCCCCGAAACGCCGGTCCCGGCGCGCGTAGATCTCGATCGCCTGCCAGATGTGGCGCCGGTCGAAGTCCGGGAACAGCGTGTCCAGGAAGACCATCTCGGCGTAGGCGCTCTGCCAGAGCAGGAAGTTCGACGTCCGCTGCTCCCCCGAGGAGCGCACGAACAGGTCGACGTCGGGCATGTCCGGCTCGTCGAGGTACCGGGCCAGCATCCGCTCGTCGATCTTGTCGGGGTTGATCCGGCCCTCCGCGGCGAGGCGGGCGAGATGCCGCACGGAGTCGACGATCTCGGCGCGGCCGCCGTAGTTGACGCACATGGTCAGGTTCAGCACGTCGTTGCCACGGGTGCGCTCCTCGGCGATCTCCAGCTCCTTGATCACCGACCGCCACAGCCGCGGGCGCCGGCCCGCCCAGCGGACCCGGACCCCCATCGCGTCCATCTCGTCGACGCGGCGGCGGATCACGTCGCGGTTGAAGCCCATCAGGAACCGGACCTCATCGGGGCTGCGCCGCCAGTTCTCGGTGGAGAACGCGTACGCCGACAGCCAGCGCACGCCCAGGTCGATGCATCCGCGGGCGACGTCCATCAGCGAGGCCTCGCCCCGCTTGTGGCCCTCCGTGCGGGGCAGGCCGCGGGCGTTGGCCCAGCGGCCGTTGCCGTCCATCACGAGGGCGACGTGGCGTGGCACCAGCTCCGGCGGGATCGCCGGGGGCCGGGCACCGGACGGGTGCGGTGCGGGAGGCTGGAACGGCACGTCGCCGACCCTACGTCGGGGACGGCGGACGGGTTCAGTCGCGGTGGTCGGGCTGCGGCCAGGCCGGCACGGCCGGGTCCTCCAGCCGCTCGATGGTCTCGCGCAGCCGGCGCATCCCGCGGTGCCCGCGGATCCGGTCGGCCTCCGTCATCGGCTCGGACTCGTCGGGCCGGATCACCGGCAGCATCGGGATGGCCGGCCACGCGCCGTCCTCGGTGCGGGCCCGGACCTGACGCATCGCGCGGGTAGGCCCGTCCTGCGGGGACTCCGGCATCGCCTCGGTGCGGACCGGGAACTGCTGGGTCGGCGGCACCGGGATGCGCTGCGTGGCGGCCGGGAGACGGTGGGTGCGACCGGTGTGGTCGTCGTCCGGCGGCGGGGTGTGGGGTCGGTTCACGACTGCCTCTCCGACGGGGCTGGGGTCCCCTCGATCACAGGAGCGTAACGAGACGGCGGAACCGGTTGCCCGTCGAAAGCGACGATCACCCGGTGGAGTCGGCGGAAGTCCCGTGCGACGCGACCGGCGGCACCGAGAGGGCCGGCACGCCCGTACGTCAACCGCTCGACGGAGCGGACGGCCCGCTCACGGCACCCCACACCGGACACAATTCCGACCGGACTAGCCGGGGAGCGCGTCCGGGGGTGTCGCGGTTCCGCCGTCCGGCGGTTCCGGGGCGGGCCCCGGCACCCCGGGTGCGACGGCGGCGGCGGGCCGGACCCGGGCGCGGCGGTCGACCAGGGGCAGCGAGCGCAGCTGCCGCTCCAGGTGCCACTGCAGGTGCGCCGCGACCAGGCCGCTGGCCTCACGCCGGGTCGGGGTGCCCGAGGCGTCCGCGGTGTCCCAGTCGCCGTGCAGCAGCGCGGACAGCAGGGCCACCGTCTCGGTCGCCGGGGTCACCGAGCCCGGCGGGCGGCAGCGCGGGCACACCATGCCGCCCCCGGCGACGGTGAACGACCGGTGCGGGCCGGGGGTGGCGCAGCGCGCGCATTCCGACAGCGACGGCGCCCACCCCGCGTGGCTCATCGCCCGCAGCAGGAACGCGTCGAGCACCAGGGCCGGTTCACGGGCGCCGTCGGCCAGCGCCCGGGTGGCGCCGAGCAGCAGCAGGTACACCCGCAGGCTCGGCTCGCCCTCCTCGGACACCAGCCGGTCCGCGGTCTCCAGGATCGCGCAGCCACAGGAGTACGCCGACCAGTCCGCGACGATCGCCGGGGCGAACGCGTCGACGGTCTGGGCCTGGGTGACCACGTCCAGCGTGCGCCCGGTGTAGCACTGGACGTCGACGTGGTTGAACGGCTCCAGCCGTGCGCCCCACCGCGACCGGGTGCGGCGCACGCCCTTGGCGACCACCCGGATCTTGCCGTGCCGGCGGGTCAGCATCGTGATGATCCGGTCCGCCTCGCCCAGCTTCTGCACCCGGAGCACGATCCCGGTGTCGCGGTAGAACTGGGCCACGCACCCAGTCTAGGTCCTGCTCAGAACCCCAGCTTGCGCAGCTGCTTCGGGTCCCGCTGCCAGTCCTCGGCGATCTTCACGTGCAGGTCGAGGTGCACCCGGGTGCCCAGCAGCTTCTCGATCTGGCGACGGGCGTCGCTGCCGACCTGCTTGAGCCGGGCACCGCCCTTGCCGATCACGATGCCCTTCTGGCTGGACCGCTCGACGTAGATGATCGCGTAGATCTCCAGGAGGTTCTTCTTCTCGATCGTCTCCTCGACGACGACGGCGATCGAGTGCGGCAGCTCGTCGCGCACGCCCTCCAGCGCCGCCTCCCGCACGAGCTCGGCGACGAGCACGTCGGTCGGCTCGTCGGTGAGGTCGCCGTCCGGGTAGAGCTGCGGGCCCTCCGGCAGCAGCCCGACCAGCAGGTCCGAGAGCAGCGACACCTGGAAACCCGACCGCGCCGAGGTCGGCACGACCTCGGTGAACTCCATCAGGGCCGACACCTCGGTGAGCCGCTCGGCGACCTGCTCGGGGCGGGCGGTGTCGGTCTTGGTGACGACGGCGACCACCGGGGTGTGCGCGGCGATCCGCCGCAGCTCCTCGGCGATGAACCGGTCGCCCTTGCCGACCTTCTCGTCGGCGGGCACGCAGAACCCGACGACGTCGACCTCGGACCAGGTCTCGCGCACCAGGTCGTTGAGCCGCGACCCGAGCAGGGTCCGCGGGCGGTGCAGCCCCGGGGTGTCGACCAGGACGATCTGGGCGTCCGGGCGGTGCACGATCCCGCGGATCGCGTGCCGGGTGGTCTGCGGGCGCGAGGAGGTGATCGCGATCTTCTCCCCGACCAGCGCGTTGGTCAGCGTCGACTTGCCGGCGTTGGGCCTGCCGACGAAGCAGGCGAACCCGGACCGGAAGCCCTCGGGCTGTGCGCCGGTCACGCCGCACCCAGCCGGTCGAGGATCTCGCGGCCGATCGGCAGGGCCGCCGTCGCCGCCGGGGACGGTGCGTTCAGCACGTGCAGGATCGAGCCGGGGCGGCCCGCGCCGTCCGGGCCGGCCTGGTCGAGGAACAGGAAGTCGTCGACCAGGGTGCCGTCGGCCTGCACCGCCTGGGCCCGCACCCCGGCGCCGGCCGGGTGCAGGTCGGCGGCGGTGACGTCGGGCAGCATCCGCTGGATCTGGCGGACCATCGCCCGTGTCGACAGCGAGCGGCGGACCTCGCCGATGCCGTAGCGCCAGTGCGTGCGCGCCACCTTGACCATGCCGGGATAGGTCAGCGTGCCCAGCAGCTCCTTCGGTCTGATCGTGCGCCAGTCGTAGCCCTCACGGGCCATCGCGAGCACGGCGTTCGGGCCGGCGTGGACGGTGCCGTCGATGCCGCGGGTGGCGTGCACCCCGAGGAACGGGAACGCCGGGTCGGGCACCGGGTAGATCAGGCCGCGGACCAGCGAGGCGGCCCGCTCGGAGAAGCCGGAGTACTCGCCGCGGAACGGCACGATCCGCACCCCGGGGTCGGCACCGGCCAGGCGGGCGAGCTCGTCGCAGCGCAGGCCGCCACAGACGACCGCGCGGGTGCCGAGCAGGTCACCGCGGGTGGTGCGCACGACGACGTCGGACGGGCGGCGGGCGAACCCGGTGACGGTGCGGCCCAGGTGGACCTCGCCGCCGTTCTTCTCCACCAGCTCGCCGAGCTTCTCCGCGACCAGCCGATAGTCGGTGATGCCGGTCGAGGGCACCCACAGCGCGGCGAGACCGCGGACGTCGGGCTCGTAGGTGCGGATGCCGTGCTCGTCGAGGCGGTGGTTCTCCACGCCGTTGGCGGCGCCGCGGCGGGCCAGCTCGTCGAGCCGGGGCAGCTCCTCGGGCTCGGTCGCGACGACGAGCTTGCCGCACACCTGGTACGGCAGGTCGTGCTCGCGGCAGAACGCGATGGTCTCGGCACACCCGGCGACGGCCAGACGTGCCTTGTAGCCGCCCGGCGCGTAGTACAGCCCGGAGTGCACGACGTTGGAGTTGTTGCCGGTCTGGTGGTTCGCCAGGCGCTGCTCACGCTCGACGACGGCGACGCTGAGCCCGTTGCGGGTGGCGGCGTACGCGGTGGCCAGGCCGACGATCCCACCGCCGACGACGACCAGGTCGTAGCGCGGTGTCGCGGGCAGCCCGGTCACCGGGCCCGCTCCGCGGGGAAGGTCGTGCGGGCAGCCATCAGGTCCTCCTCGCGTCCCGCCCGTGGCGGGACGGTCACGTCCGTCGGTCGCTCCCCGTGGCCGGGGGCGGCCAGGTCAGTGCCGGTCGGCGCCGGCGTGCTCGGTGGGGTCGCCGGCGACGTGGTCGGGCACGTCGGACTCCCGGGCGTTCCCGCGCGGCTCGTCGTGGTCGGTGTCCTCGGTCTCGGCCGGCTCCAGCGGGCTGACCAGCACCGAGGTGATGCGGACACGGCCGCGGGCGTCCTTGCCGCCCTCGCCCTGCAGCCGCAGCAGGCCGTCCAGCTCGGCGGTGGCGCCGGGCAGCGGCACCTTGCCCAGCCGTTGGGCGAGCAGCCCGCCGACGGTGTCGACGTCGGCGTTCTCCAGCGCCTCGTGCAGCTCGTCCTCCCGCGGGGTGCCGCGGAACCGGCCGGCGAACAGCTCCTCGAGGTCCTCGGCGGGCAGCCGGGCGGAGACCCGGAAGGCGCCGTCGGAGGCCTCGGCGACCTCGGGCACCTCCTCGGTGTCGTACTCGTCGGTGATCTCGCCGACGATCTCCTCCAGGATGTCCTCGATCGTCACCACGCCCGCGGTGCCGCCGTACTCGTCGACGACGACGGCCATGTGGTTGCGGGTGCGCTGCATCTCGCGCATGAGGTCGTCGCTGCGCTTGGAGTCCGGCACGAAGGCCGCGGGGCGCAGGATGTCGAGCAGCGGGACCTCACGCTCTCCGCGCCGGGCCTCCTCGCGGGCCCGGACCAGGTCCTTGAGGTAGGCGATGCCGATGACGTCGTCCACGCCCTCGCCGAGCACCGGGATGCGCGAGTAGCCGCTCTTGAGCGCCAGGCGCAGTACCTTCTCCACCGGGGTGTCGCGCTCGGTCCAGATGAGGTCCGGCCGCGGCACCATGATGTCGCGGACCGGGGTCTCCCCCAGCTCGAACACCGAGTGGATCATCTTGCGCTCGCCCTCGTCGACCACGCCGCGGTTGCTGGCCATGTCGACGAGCTCGCGCAGCTCCACCTCGGTGGAGAACGGGCCGTCGCGGAAACCGGGGCCCGGGGTGATCGCGTTGCCCAGCAGGATCAGCAGCTTCGCCAGCGGGGACAGCACGACGCCGATCGCGCGGATCGGGCCCGCGAGCAGCAGCCCGATCCGGTAGGGGTGCTGGCGGCCCAGCGTCCGCGGGCCGACCCCGATCAGGACGTAGCTGGCGAGCACCATGAGAACGCCGGTGAGCAGCAGCCCGATCCAGGTGGCGGAGAACAGCGGCGCGAGCGCGACGGCCAGCAGGATGATCGCGACCGTCTCGCAGGTGACCCGCAGCAGCATCAGCAGGTTGACGTGCCGCGGCCGGTCCGCGACGACGGCGGCGAGCGCCTTCGCGCCGGCGCGGCCGGCGCGCACCACGGCGTCCACCCGGGCGCGCGAGATCGACATGAGGGCCGAGTCGGCGGCGGCGAACACCCCGGCCAGCAGCACGAGCAGGACCGTCGCGACGATCAGCCAGACGGTGGTCACTTCTGCTCCTCGGAGAACGTGGTCGTGGGTCTTCCGGTCACCGGCCGGACTCGTCCTCGAAGCCGGCGGCACCGAGCAGGCGGTCGTCGCTGCGCTTCTGGGCGTCCCGGGCGCGCTCGCGGGCCCGGTCGGACCGCCAGCGGACCAGCAGCCGGTTCTGCAGTGCGAACATCTCGCGCTCGTCCTCGGGCTCGAGGTGGTCGTACCCCAGCAGGTGCAGGATGCCGTGCACGGTCAGCAGGTGCAGCTCGTCGGCCAGGGTGTGCCCGGCCTTGCGCGCCTGGTCCCGGGCGAAGGCCGGGCAGAGCACGACGTCGCCGAGCAGGGCCGGACCCAGGTCCGGCGCATCGGGGCGCCGGGTGTCCTCGACGAGGGAGTCCATGGGGAACGCCATGACGTCGGTGGGGCCCGGCTCGTCCATCCAGCGGACGTGCAGCTCCTCCATCGCGTCCAGCCCGACGGCGGTGATCGCCAGCTCGGCGGACGGGCTCACCTTCATCGCGTCCAGCGCGTACCGGGCGACCGAGACGATCTGCGCCTCGTCGACGGTGATACCGGACTCGTTGACGACCTCGATGCTCACGCCGCCGCTGCCCTGCCCCTGCTCGCCGATACGGATGTAGGGGGCAGCCTAGACGGCCGTACCGACGGGCCCGGTGCCACCCGCCCCCCGGTCACCGCCGCCGGTCGGGACGCCGCGCCGGGCCGTTGCGGGGTGCGCCGTTGCCGACGGCCGCCGTGCGGTGCTCGGACGCGTCGAACCGGGCGTAGGCGTCGACGATGTCGGACACCAGGCGGTGCCGGACCACGTCGGCGCTCTCGAGCCGGGAGAAGTGCACGTCGTCGACTCCGTCGAGGATGTCCTGCACGACGGCCAGGCCGGACCGGGCGTTGCCCGGGAGGTCGACCTGGGTGATGTCGCCGGTCACCACGATCCGCGAACCGAAGCCGAGCCGGGTGAGGAACATCTTCATCTGCTCGGGCGTGGTGTTCTGCGCCTCGTCGAGGATGATGAACGCGTCGTTCAGGGTCCGGCCGCGCATGTACGCCAACGGCGCGACCTCGATCGTCCCGGCGGCCATCAGCTTCGGGATGGACTCGGGGTCGAGCATGTCGTGGAGCGCGTCGTAGAGCGGGCGCAGGTACGGGTCGATCTTCTCGAACAGCGTGCCGGGCAGGTAGCCCAGCCGCTCCCCCGCCTCGACCGCGGGCCGGGTCAGGATGATCCGGTTGACCTGCTTGGCCTGCAGCGCCTGCACGGCCTTGGCCATCGCCAGGTAGGTCTTGCCGGTACCGGCCGGGCCGATGCCGAAGACGATGGTGAACGCGTCGATGGCGTCGACGTAGCGCTTCTGGTTGAGCGTCTTGGGGCGGATGGTCTTCCCGCGCCGGGACAGGATGTCCAGGCTCAGCACCTCGGCCGGGGACTCGCCCAGGCGCTCGTCGGCGGTGTTCTCCGCCGAGAGCATCTGCACGGTGCGGCGCACGTCGTCCGCACCGACCAGCTGGCCGCGCTCGGCCAGGGTGATCAGCTCGGCGAACACCCGCTCGGCGAACGCGACGTCGCCCGGGTCCCCGGACAGGGTCAGCTCGTTACCGCGGACGTGGACGTCGGCGGTCAGCTCCTCCTCGGCCGCGCGCAGGCTGTCGTCGCGGGAGCCGAGCAGGGACAGGACCGCGGTGTCCGGCACGGCCATCCTCGACCGGACGGTCCCGCCCGGTGCCGCGGTGGACCGCAGGTCGGTCCGGGGGGTGGAGCCGGGTTCGGTGCCGGTCAAGAGTGTGTTCGCCTGCCTCGTACGTCGGGTCGCCGGACTGCGCCGATCGTACCGGTCGGACCGCCGACGGCACCCGCGGATTCTCCCGCGGATCAGGCGGGGGCGCTCAGCCGTTCCACGGCCTGCAGCGCGGCGGCCCAGCCGGGGTGGGCGACGTCGATGAGCTGCAGGTGGTTCGCGCCCTCGACCCGCACGAGCTCCGACCGGTCACCGGCGGCCGTCGCGGCGGCGACGAAGTCCTCGCTCTGGGAGAGCGGGACCACCTCGTCGGCGGTGCCGTGCACGCACACCGACGGCACCCCGAGCGGGACGGCCTCCAGCGGACTGGTCGCCCGGAAGCGGGCCGGGTCGGCGCCCGGGGTCGCCGCGACGAGGTCGGCGACGGCGCCGTCGCCGAGCAGCATCCCGCCGGCCAGGTCGAGCACCCCGGCCAGCGAGACCACCCCGGCCGGGCGGACCACGGGCGTCGCGCCCGGGTCGCCGGGGGCGAGCGTCGCGCGCATCGCCAGCCAGCCCGCGAGGTGCCCGCCCGCCGAGTGCCCGAGCACGACGAGCCGGCGCAGGTCGAGCCGGGTGGAGCGCAGGGTGGCGAGGTGGTCGGCGGCCATCGCGACGTCGTCGAAGGTGGAGGGCCAGCCACCGCCGGCGCCCACCTTCCGGTACTCGATGTTCCAGACCGCGAAGTCCGCCGCGACCAGCGCGTCGACGACCGGACGCATGATCGTGAGGTCGGTGCCTGCCCGCCAGAACCCGCCGTGCACGACGATCACGGTGCCGCGGGGCAGGTCCCGGCTCGCCGGGAAGGTCAGCTCGCCGAACTGGTCGGGCTGGCCGCCGTAGGCCATCCGCTCGGTCCGCGGGGCGGTCTCGTCGCGCGGGGGCCGCCGCGGGGCTGCGGGGGCGTCGTTGCCGCAGGCGCCGAGCAGCGGGGTGGCGGCGAGGCCTGCCAGCAGCGTGCGGCGTCCGATCCGGGGAGCGTGGTCACTCACGCGGCGGATGATGACACCCGCGCCCGGTCCCCGACGACCGGTTCGCCGGATCGTGACCGGCGTCCGCGTCCCTCCCCGCCCTGCTCCCAGGGTCACCCTCGTAGCGCTCTAAGCCCCGAAAGTGACACTGGGGGCGCCCTGGGACGGGTCGGCGAGGGGGCTCAGCGGGCCCAGCGGCCGGTGCGCACGGCGAGCGCACCGAGCGCGACGCAGGCCGCGGTGGAGGCCCGCAGCACCTCCGGCCCCATCCGGACCGGGACGGCGCCGGCCTCGGCGAGGCGGTCGAGCTCGGCGTCGTCGACGCCGCCCTCCGGTCCGACGGCGAGCAGCACCTCCCCCGCCGCGGGCAGCGCGACCGAGGCGAGGTCCTCGCCCGCGGACTCGTGCAGCACCAGCGTGGTGTCGGCGGCACCGACACGGGCGGCGAGCTGCGCGGTGGTCACCGGGCCTGCGACGTCGGGCTGCCACGGGCGGCGGGCCTGCTTGGCGGCCTCGCGGACGGTGGAACGCCAGCGTTCGAGGGCTTTCGCGCCGCGCGGGCCGTCGTCCCAGCGGGTGACGCAGCGGGCCGCCTTCCAGGGGACGAACCCGTCGGCGCCGGCCTCGGTGGCGGTCTCCACGGCGAGCTCGCCGCGGTCGCCCTTGACCAGCGCCTGCGCGACGACGACGCGGACCGCGGGTGCAGCCACCCGGGTCACCTCGTGCAGCCGCACGGTCAGCGCGTCCCGCCCGGCGACGTCGACGACCTCGGCGCGGGCGAGACCGCCCCGGCCGTCGGACAGCACCAGCGCCTCGCCGGGGCGCAGCCGTCGCACGGTCGCGGCGTGGCGTCCCTCCGGGCCGTCGAGCACCGTGTCGGAGCCCGGGCCCGGGAGGGAGCCGACGTCGTCGACCAGGAACAGCGGCGCCGTCGTCACCGGGTCAGCGTCCGGTCCAGCTGTCGCGCAGCTTGGAGAACAGGCCGTGCCCGTTGCGGGAGCCGCCGATCAGGTCCGGCTGCTCCTCACCGCGCAGCTCGGCGAGCCGGCGCAGCAGGTCGGTCTGCTCCTTGTCCAGCCGGGTCGGCACCGCCACCTCGACGTGCACGAGGAGGTCGCCGTGGCCGTCGATCCGCCCGGTGGAGCGCAGCCGGGGCATGCCCTTGCCGCGCAGCGTGCGGACCGTGCCGTGCTGGGTGCCCGCCTCGACGTCGATCTCGGCGACCGAGCCGTCGAGCAGCGGCAACGGCAACGTGGTGCCGAGCGCGGCCGCGGTCATCGGCAGCGGGAGCGTGCAGTGCAGATCGGCGCCGTCGCGGGTGAACAGCTCGTGCGGCGCCTCCTCCACCTCGACGTAGAGGTCACCGGCGGGACCGCCGCCGGAGCCGACCTCGCCCTGGCCGGACAGGCGCACCCGCATGCCCTCGGCGACGCCCGCCGGGATCTTGACGGCGACGGTGCGCCGCGACCGGACCCGGCCGTCGCCCGCACACTGGCGGCAGGGGTCGGGGATGACCTCGCCGAACCCGCGGCAGGTCGGGCAGGGCCGTGCGGTGACGACCTGCCCGAGGAACGAGCGCTGCACGCTCTGGATCTCCCCGGAGCCGCCGCAGGTGTCGCAGGCGGTGGGGTGGGTGCCCTCGGCGCAGCCGGAGCCCTGGCACTGGGTGCACAGGACGGCGGTGTCGACGGCGAGGTCGCGCTGCACACCGGCGGCGCAGTCCTCCAGCGTCAGCTCCATCCGGATCAGCGCGTCGGCGCCGGGCTGGACCCGGCTGCGCGGGCCGCGCCCGCGTCCGCCGCCGGCGGTGCCGCCGAAGAACGCGTCCATGATGTCGCTGAACCCGCCGAACCCGGCGAACGGGTCGCCACCGCCACCACCCCCGCCGCGGGCGTCGAGGGGGTCGCCGCCGAGGTCGACGACCCGACGCTTCTCGGGGTCGGTCAGCACCTCGTAGGCGGCGCTGACCTCCCGGAACCGTTCCTGTGCTGCGGGGTCGGGGTTGACGTCCGGGTGCAGCTCACGGGCGAGCTTGCGGTACGCCCGCTTGATCTCCGAGGCGTCGGCGCCGCGCTCGACGCCCAGGATCCCGTAGTAGTCGCGTGCCACCTGGCTCTTTTCCTCTGGGAAGTACGTACAACAACGATGAAAGGTCTACCGACCGGTCAGGATCTCACCCACGTACCGGGCGACCGCATGCACCGCCGAGATCGTGCCCGGGTAGTCCATCCGGGTCGGTCCGACGACGCCCATCCCGCCCAGCGGGGTACCCGATCCGTACCCCACCGTGACCACGGACGCGGTGCGCAGGTCCTCGGCCTCGTTCTCCTCGCCGATCCGGACCGTGACCAGGCCGGAGTCCTGCGAGGCCGCGAGCAGCCGCATGACCACGACCTGCTCCTCCAGTGCTTCCAGGACCTGACGGAGCGAGCCGGGGAAGTCGGTGTGGCTACGGGTCAGGTTCGCCGTGCCGCCCAGCACCATCCGCTCCTCGGGGTGCTCGACGAGTGTCTCGATGAGCACCGTCGCGAGGTGCAGCAGCGGGGTGCGCAGGTCCTCCGGCGCGGTGTCGGGCAGCTCGGCGACGGCCGCGGAGGCCTCGGCCAGCTTGCGGCCGTTCAGCGCGTTGCCGAGCATCTCACGCAGCCGGGCGACGTCGGCGTCGGCGAGCACGTCGCCCAGGTCGACGACGCGCTGGTCGACCCGGCCGGAGTCGGTGATCAGCACCAGCATCAGCCGGGCCGGGGTCAGCTGCACGACCTCGAGGTGGCGGACCGTGGAACGGGTGAGCGTCGGGTACTGCACGACGGCGACCTGGCGGGTCAGTTGCGCGAGCAGCCGCACCGAGCGGCGCAGCACGTCGTCGAGATCGACGGCGCCGTCCAGGAACGTCTGCACGGCCCGCTTCTCGGCCGACGACAGCGGCTTGACCTGCGAGATCCGGTCGACGAACTGCCGGTAGCCCTTGTCGGTCGGGATCCGGCCCGCGCTGGTGTGCGGCTGCGCGATCAGGCCGTCCTCCTCGAGGACGGCCATGTCGTTGCGCACCGTCGCGCTCGACACCCCGAGGTTGTGCCGGTCGACGATGGCCTTCGAGCCCACGGGCTCCTGCGTCGAGACGTAGTCGGCCACGATGGCCCGCAGCACGGCGAACCGCCGCTCGTCGGCGTTCATCTCCTCGCACCTCCCCCGCTGTGCCCCGTCCATCCTAGGCGCCCTCGTGGCCGCGCGGCCGGGGCACGCGGCGTGGCACGGTGGGTGGGGTGATGTCCGCACGCCGCTTCGGCCGGCGCTCCCTGCTCGTCGGTGCCGGTGCCGCCGCCCTGGTCGCGGTGGGTACGACCGACCGCTGGCTCCCCGTCGGCGACGTCGCGGGGACCCCGGACCCGGCCGCGCTGCGGGCCCGGATGCTGGCGGGTGTCGTCCCCCACTCCGGCCTGGCGACGGCGACCGGCCGGCTCGGGCTGCCCACCGTCGCGCCGATCGGATCCGCGGCCCGGCTGCTGTCCACGACCACCCGGATCCGCGTCCAGGTCGCCGACGCGGGCCGCTGGCGGGTCGACGAGCTGACGCCGGTCGGCGAGGTCGACACCTACCGCGACGGACAGGTCGAGCGGATCTGGGACTACGGCGCGAACCGGCTGACCACGGTCTCCCCGCTCGCCCCGGTGCGTTTCCCGCGGGCCTCGGACCTCGCCCCGTCCGACCTGGCCCGCCGGCTGCTCGGCGCGACCCCCGACGACCCGGTGACGGCGCTGCCGGCACGGCGGGTGGCCGGGCGGGCCGCGGCCGGGCTGCGGGTGACCCCGGCCGACCCGGACAGCCTGGCCGGGCGGATCGACGTGTGGTCGGTTCCCGTCGGCGACGGCGCCCTCCCGGTCGCGGTCGAGATCGCCGCCCGGGACGGCGCGGGCCCGCTCCTGGAGACGGCGTTCGAGGCGGTGGACACCGCCGCGCCGCGGGCCG